>JARIHB010000053.1 GCA_029288515.1 Candidatus Saccharimonadota bacterium
CCAAGCGCTTCGCACTCTGAAGAAAAAGGGCTTGCTGAGTCCTACGCCTACTAAGTAGAATAGGTTAGCCTTTACGGTAGAAAAGCCCCTTCCTGGAGAGGGGCTTTTCGTATGACCTAAAAGGTTAACCTAGGCTTTTTCGAGTATAACCAGTTGCGTGACATCACCAAGCTCACCAGGCTTGATACGCAGCTTCTGGACGGTTTCTTTCGGCTCCATAGCTAACGCCTGTAGTGCTTGCTCGAGAGTCTGCTGTGGAACAGGATATGTCAGAGCGGGGTCATCGTAATGCGTAGGGATTACGATTTTCGGCTCAATCTTCTTAATCAGCTTTAGCGCGCCGATACCATCTAAGGTGTAGCCGTTGCCACCCACAGGCACGCACAAGATATCAATCATACCGATAGCCTCCAGCTGGGCATCGCTGAGCTCTGGATATACGTGGCCTGTAATGAGTACGCTTATATCTTCAAAGAGTAACTTGTACATGGTCGCGTTCAACTGCTTCTCTTCGTCGATATGTGCCCGTGCGCTGATACCGTAAATAGAGATATCGGATACTTCGAATTCGCCTGGCTGGGCAATGACAATTTTAGCCGGTTTAGGCGGTTGGCCATGTGGGCCAGTGAATAGAGCTATGTCACCCTCTTTGGCAAGTGTCTTACCACCTAGTTCGGCAAGGTTGTCGTCAACCACTATCCGCCCCTGTTTACAGGTTAGAACCAAACAGTTAGCTCCATAAAATTGAATATCCATAACGCTCCTTTACCTACAATATACTGTTCTTATCAATCAGAACCTGTTTTTTAGCCCCTAGTACGGTGCTAATAAAGCGATCCTTGATTTGCCGCCGGTAATTAAACTCTTGAGGCGACATTACAGTATAGCGTATGTCCTTACCTTCTTTTGTTTCAAGCTCAGTGACAAACTTCTGCATCGCGTGTTGGTTCAAGTCACCAACAATAAGCACGTCGATGCCGCTAGAGTCGTCACGAGTAAATTGGCCGGTGTACAGGGCAACCTCCACATTCCCTAAGGCTTTGATTTTATCCCGCTCAGCATTAGGGGCGCTGCCGGCTGCCTTAGCACGCGTAGTCGTGGCGCTGCCTTCTTCAAAGCTGCCGCTGCCAAAAATAGCTTTAAGCGGCTTATAAAACTCGTACGACTGATTTACCTCGTAGTACAGTCTATTATTAGTATTGTCTGATGCAATGATGCCAATGCTCAGCAAGTTTGCCAATTCACGGCGCACCGAGTTTATTTGTTCGTCAATCTTACGGGTAATTTCGCGAACATAGAATGAACGGTTGGGGTTACTGTAAAAGAGTTGCAGCAGTTTAACCCTCGTCTTCGATCCGAACAATTGCTCAATCATGAACCTATTGTAGCAAACTTGTTCATAACACTATAGATCATTTGTTCAAGAATGTTGTTACAATATCTACAGCTTCTTCCATATTACTGATCCAATGAATAGTAGGGTCGCGTTTGAACCATGTTTTTTGACGCTTAGCATATTGCATATCCATTTGCACAAATAACTGTTTCGCTTCGTCGAGTGTTGCGTCGCCTCCAATATACTTCCGAAACGACTTGTATGCTGGTGCCTGCATGGCGGGCACTTCCCAGCCGTATGCCTCGGCTAAACATCTCACCTCAGCGACCAATCCGTTATCAACCATACCATCTACCCGCCGCTCTACCTTACGGCGTAGCTCTTCACGGTCGATATCAAGGCCTAAGACCACTGTGTTTGGACGCAATGGTCCGCGACCCGCTGGAGCGCCATTGCGCTCAATGACACGGATCAACCGTCGTGGATTGAGTAGATCGGCAGGCATTTCCAGACCACACCGGCTAATCTCAGCCTGCAACTCCTTAACTGAACGGCTTGAAAGTTCGGAGCGGGTCGCCTCCTCTGCCATACCGCCAGCAAACGAAAACTCATACAGGAGCGCATCAATATACAGCCCAGTCCCTCCCACTACCAGCGGCAGCCTATTGCGCCGGCTAATGTCACGAATAGCAGCTGACGCAGCCTGTTGGAACATATAAGCGTTGAATGGCTTGTCGGGAGTCGTCACATCTATCAAATGGTGCGGAACATGCGCCATCTCTGCATGTGTTGGTTTTGCCGTACCAATATCCATACCGACGTAGACTGTCCGCGAGTCAGCCGCGATAATCTCACCGTTGAAACGGTGAGCTAATTCCAAAGACAGCGCCGTCTTCCCTGAACCAGTTGGCCCTAGAATGACAATTAGAGGAGCGTGGTCTGGTTTGGGCTCCACAGCAGCTCTCCAACGTTCACGGTAAGATCCTCTGATACGTCTACGCCATCCGCGCGCAGGGCAGCCGCATGCGCCCCACGGCCGCCATTCGGCCAACCTGCCGCCAAACCACCTTGCTTGCTGACCACACGCTGCCAAGGTAAATCAACCGGACCAGTATGGGCAATCTGCCCCACCTCCCAGGCAGCCCAGGCAGCACCGCAATGCGCCGCCACCTGACCATAGGTCATTACCCGGCCTTTTGGTATGCGCGCCACTAGCTCATATACTCGCTCTTTGAACGCAGCATCCACCCTAGGCATTGAACTGCTTCTCCGCAATCGAAATCAGCTTTCTACTCATATAGCGTCCTTATAGTGATGTTTTATTTACACGATTTTTTGCTTCGTGCACGATGGTCACAAGCAATTCCTCGATCGTACGTGAGTCATGTGTCTCACTCACCTCTAAATCCTTACGAATACGCGGCATCAGCTCCCCGCCTTCGATTTCTTTCTGGCCGATAACCACTGTGTATGGCACCTTTAACGCTTCGGCATTGCGGATTTTCTTGCCCACCGTTTCATTATCGTTGTCAACACGAACACGCACTCCTAACTCCCTAGCGCGAACAGCGATCGTCTCAGCAAAATCAACTGTTGCCTGTTCTTGATTAACGGTAATAACTCGCAGTTGTTCCGGCGCCAGCCATACGGGGAAGCGTCCGGCTGTGTGCTCAATGTACACTGAGAAAAATCTGTCAAAGCTGCCCATGATAGCACAGTGCACCATAATAGGCTGTTTTTGCTCGCCTTTTTCATCGGTGTACGTCAGGCCGAAGCGCTGTGGCTGCACAAAATCGAACTGCACAGTAGCCACTTGCCATCTCCGACCGATGGCGTCAATAGCCATAAAATCAATCTTGGGCCCATAAAATGCCGCTTCGCCTTCTTGTTTATAGAATTTAAGGTGATTTACGACGGCCATCTCCTCAATTTTGCCTTGAGCTAAATCCCACAACTCTTGGTCGCCCAGGTAGCCGTCGCTTCCGTCACGGAAAGACAAACGTACTTCTAGCTCCATGTCGATCACTCGATAAAAATCATGTATCGCTACAATCAGAGAGCCAACAATACCTTCAACCTGCTCGGGTGTACAATATGCATGACTGTCGTCCTGCGACAATGAGCGTACTCGTGATAGCCCGTGCAGCTCACCGGTCTTTTCGTCACGGTAATCGGTGGTGGTTTCCATATACTTTATAGGTAAGTCACGGTAACTGCGCGGACGCGATGCATATATCTGATTATGATGCGGGCAGTTCATGGGCTTCATTACCAACTCGTCGCTCGTTTCCTGGCTCTTGACCAGAAATAGCTCGGGACCAAATTTTGCCCAGTGGCCGGACTTTTCGTATAAATCTTTCTTAGTCATATGCGGCGTCCACACCCGCTCAAAGCCCAGCCTCTCCCGCACTTCCTCTGAGAAGTGTGTTAAGCCGTTGCGCAAAACCGTACCACGCGGCGTATACATCGGCAGGCCGGCGCCGACTAAATCAGAGAATACAAACAGATCCAACTCCTGGCCGAGTTTACGATGATCGCGTTTCTTTGCTTCTTCGAGCATATGCAAATAGGCCTGCAGATCTTCATCAGTAGCAAAAGCTACACCGTACACCCGTTGCATTTGCGGGTTACCCTCTTTACCGCGCCAGTAAGCGCCAGAGATACGCATCAGCTTAAAGGCTCCAACCTTACTGGTTGATTCCACGTGCGGCCCGCGGCACAGGTCAGTAAAACTGCCATTGCGATAGAACGAAACTTCTTCTACCTTGCTGTCGCCTACAGTAGCAACACCGATCTCGTCAGCATCCAACTCCTTGGCCATGGTAGTGCCAGCCCGCTTCAGATCATTTAATAGCTCTTCTTTATAGGGCTGCTTTGCCTCTTTTGCCCAGGTAACCGCTTCATCAATTGGCTTCATAAAGCGCTCAAAAGGCTGATCTTCTGCAATGACCTTGCGCATCTCACCCTCTATTTTTTCAAAATCATCATCCGACAGTTGCACATCTCCAAGGTCAACGTCATAGTAGAAGCCATTCTCGACTACCGGGCCGACGCCCAGCTTAACCTCAGGCCACAGCCGTGTAATGGCAGTAGCCATAATGTGAGCGAGACTGTGACGCATAGGATGCAGATTTCCTTGCTGGTTGGTGTTTACTGCCATTACTGACTCCTTTCTTAATATAGATAGCAAAAGAGACGCGCCGTTCGATTCAATACTCTCGCAAATGTATTTAATCGTGTAGCGCGTCTCGGACCCTTGCGGGCGGTTCCACCGGACTTCCTTGATTGTCATTTGTCGTTTGACATTTTTGTGACCTTCAAGGCACTTGTGATAGCACGTTTGTCGTACGTTCTAACTGCCCACGGAGCTCGACGGGTGGTGAAGCCGTTTCACTGCTCGCCTAGTATTATATCACAACACATCGGCAAAACCTCATCTCGTTGTCTCCACATACAACTATAGCAATGTTAGTACGATACGGCTAGTAACAAGTTGTTGTCAGTTTTGTGACGGTTGCTGTGGAAAAACACCGCCCCTTCTTAAGCTGATTTTTGGAGCCAAAATCCGCCTGGTGATATACATAATATCAATGTTCGCCAAACTTGTCCGGAAAGGCGGGCGGTTTTGCCCACTGCCTAATAAAAATACGGCTTGCGTGCTGCAAGCCGTATCAATACTCATGCTGGTGGGTCCTAGAGGATTCGAACCTCTCACCTCTTCCACGTCAAGGAAGCGCTCTAGCCAAATGAGCTAAGGACCCTCAAGATCAGATTAAATATACCGCATTCCAGGCTAATAAGCAACGGCTTTATGGGCGTAAAGCATGAGCGTAACACCTTAAGCCAGGTTGACTTAAATGGCATGTTGTGTTAACATAACCAGGTTAAGAGGCTTATATGTGAGTGCCAAAAAACAGAGCACGCTTGAGGAATTCAAGCTGTTTTATGAAGAGATGTCATTCTCCTCAACCATCGGTCGCATTCGCCGCGCGCGGGTGTTTAGCCAATCAAAGTAGTATATAAGGTCAAAAGCCCGGTAGCAGTACCGGGCTTTTGCATGCCTGTTCCACAGGTGAGGGTAAGTTTTCCACTAGCTTTTTGGCCTGATGAATGTCAATATATTGACATGGTATGCCCCCATTGCAGCAACCCGACAGATGTCGTCAACTCCCGCAAACAGCGCCGTACAAATGCCATATGGCGCCGGCGGCGCTGCACCTCTTGCCAAACGGTATTCACTACACTGGAGGGCATCGACCTGCAATCAGTGCTGCGCGTCGCGCAGACCCCTACCGCCCTGCAGCCCTTCAGTCGTGACCGCCTATTTATAAGTATCTACGAGAGCTGCAAACACCGGCCGACAGCCCTTATGGACGCCTCAAACCTTACCCAACAGGTTATTACGCTGCTTACTGGCGTCCAGACGCAACCAGGCCTCATTGACCGGGTGACGATTATACAAACGGTACACCGTGTTCTTAAAAGGTTCGATAAAGCGGCGGCGACCTACTACGCCGCCTATCACCTGCTCTAGGCGTCTACAGAAGTTACGGTTGAGCCGTCATCTTTTTTGACGGCCTTCTCGGTAACGTCAAACTTCGTCAGATACCAGCCAAACATCAGGCGTGTCTGCGAATACAGGGCTGCAAATGAGCCATATACGATAGTCGTAACCGGCAGATATACCCATTGCAGCACCATAAATATGCTCCGGTGACGTTTGTAGCGGGCCGGCCGCGGCGGTAACGTCTTCAGGGCGACGAACAGCGAACAGAAGGCGCCGGCCAGCCCGATAGTCTGGATGCGGCTGACAATCAGCGGCAGCTCGTTGGCTGCATAGTTCTGCGGGTTTATAAGTACCGGGATAAATGCGGCGAAAGCCAGGATAAGCGCACCCGAAGCCCAGCTTACATGCCCTTCCAGGCTGCGGAAGAACTTACCGATAACATCGAAGCGCGGCACTTTATTCTTTTTAAACCACGCCTGGTTGGCAATGTATGCAATATCAGAGGCGCCATACGTCCACCGGCGCAGTTGGATAAACTGGGCCTTTAGCGTACGGATATAACCGTCAGCAAGTACAGCGTCACAGTATACCGGTATCGATAGGGGGTACACACGGTAATCACCGTCAAAGTGGAAGTAGCTGCGCCAGAAATGGTGGCCGTCCTCTACGATAGTGCGCATACTCCAAAAGTTCATATCTATAAGTGCCTGCAGGCTCTGGGCATGTGCCGAGAAGTTACGTTCCAGATGCGGCCGTTGGGTAAGTACTATATAGAAGAAGTTGTTACCGGTAGCAATAACACGCATAGGCGCCGGTGCATCCCAGATGTTGCTGGTGAACATAGGCAGCGGCTGGTAGGAAGCCTTAGGGGGTCCGGGGCGACCG
>JARIHB010000054.1 GCA_029288515.1 Candidatus Saccharimonadota bacterium
CCGTACGCTATTGATGCAGTTCTTTCGTATGCACGACCCTACACAGCTGAATCGTCAGGGCCCGGACATCGGTGATAATTATCGTTCGGCAATTTTTTATACCGACCAGGAACAACATAAAGAAGCGGTGCAAGTACGTAACCAGACCCAAAAACGCCTGGATACGCCCATCGTAACAGAGATTAGCCGGGCCGGGCCGTTCTACCCGGCTGAGGCCTACCACCAGAAGTTTACCGAGCGTACCGGCATGGGTATGTGTCATATACCATACGCCCCGGTAGGCGACCGCGGCGTAAAGTGATATAGTTTGAACATGGCTAAAGAGACTACTAAGAAGAGCACAAAAACTACTAAAAAGGCGTCCTCGAAAGCGGCAGCCGCTAAGACAATCCACAAGAAGACAGCCGTAAAGACGACCGCTGTCTCAACTGCAGAGGCAAAAGCAACAGATGCGCCCGCCATAGCGAAACGCGATGAAGCGGCCGAGAAGTCAACACCCCTGAAACTGGTCAGCAAGGCTACCGCCAAGCGCACATCGTCCGCACAGAAGGCCGTCGGTCCCAGCAGTAAACTCAAAAAGTGGAACTATTGGTTGGCTGCATTGTACGCTGCCCAATCTATCGCCATTGTTACCATTGGTAATAAAACAGCAGTGCCAGTAACGGTGCAGTATCCGTCCGTTGATACACTGGGCAGCGAAGCTGCTGGTCATCAACTGATCGGCGGCGCGTTCCGCCAGGTATGGAGCCTAGAAATCGGCTGGGCGGTTGCAGTCTTCCTGATCGTATTTGCCACTATCCGTTTTATGGCCGGCCGTAAAACACGCGTCCAAGACCAGCCCGGTACCGACCGCGGCATCAGCACGCTGCGCTGGATGGGCTTTGGCTTGGGCGGCGGATTAGTAATAGCAACTATTGCGCTTCTCAGCGGCATCACCAATCTAGGGGCGCTGCTTCTGCTGTTTGCATCAGTTGTTGGAGGTTGCGTACTGGCATTGGCCGCGGAGGTGGTGATTGACCGTAACAAAGGTATGTGGACACGTTTCGCACGCCTGCTGGGCAATCTGTCGATTATGGCTATCACACTACCGTGGATCGTATTTGCCCTTGGCGTCCTCGGCTCGCTGTTCTGGAATGGAAATCTACCGGTGTATGTATACAGCATATACGGCTGCGTTGCCTTACTGTTTCTGGGTACGATTCTGGCCACCTACTTTTACTTCGCACGCCAGGGTAGGTGGGCTGACCCGCTGTACGCTGAGCGTAGTTTTATGATCGTGGAGTTCTTGACTGCATCATTCCTGGCATGGCAGGTGTACGCCGGGCTGCTGCGCGGATAAAACAGTGGGGCATGGCAGCATTTATATTTGATTTCGATGGGACGCTGGCTGATACCTGGCCGCTGGTAGTTGATATCTCATATCAGCTTTCGGGTGGGGCGCAGCGGCTGCCGGAAACACGTATCAACGAACTGCGTCAGCAGCCGCTCTTGCAGGCGGTGCGCATGCTGGGTATTTCACGCTGGCGCTTGCCGCGCATGATTCTATTCACCCGGCCGTATATGCTGCCGCGAATGCACGAAGTAGAGCCGTTTCCGGGGATTGTGGATGCCATAAAGCAACTGCACGCTGCAGGCCATACTCTGTATATCCTTACGTCGAACCGCGCGCAGAATGTGCATGCCTTTTTAGAGCTACAAGGTCTGGCGGACTATTTTACTGATGTGTCTGGTGTGTATATTGGCAATGTGTTTTATAAAATCTATGGTATCCATAAACTGGTGCATCGCTACCATTTACGCAAAGATGATTGTTACTACGTAGGCAACGAACCGTTGGACATTGTTGCTGCGGGACGGTCTGGCATTCACACTATTGCCATTTGCTGGGGGAATGCCGGCAAGCGGGCGCTCAAGGCGGCTAAGCCTGACTTTTTGATCGATACGCCAAAACAGTTAGCGGAGATACCTGTCGTATGACGTCCACGGCCCTGGAAGTAACCATCGAAAAATTAGTCCATGGCTGTCTCTTATACACATCTCCGAGCCC
>JARIHB010000071.1 GCA_029288515.1 Candidatus Saccharimonadota bacterium
ACGTACCTCTAGCCGTTGGAAGCTGTCACCCATTGCATCTGCCAGATGGTGTATAGCATCTAGCAGGTCCTCATTTGTTATGGTTGTCTTTTTGGACAGTTTTGCAATCATATGTCTCCGTCTATATTGCGCACCGCTTTATAGTACGACCCAGCATGCATGGGGCTCGTCAGTATGTCAACATACATGTACCACTGGTATCAGTACGCCTTACGCTTCCTCCTGTAAACGAGCCAATCGGCGAACGAGAATAGCAGCGTGGCAGGGCTGACAACGAAAAGCAAAAAATATACATTGCCCGCAGCTCATACGAAGTCCACCAGGGCCTCGGCTCCCATGAATGCGTGTTGGCTGCATGATACTTGACTAACAGTAATGCAGTAATGCCAGTCATGCTTGCTGCTAAGCCAGCGCCTATTAAAATTCTTGCCCTATTCTTTAGCATTCTCTGTCCTTGATGTCGGCTAGAGCATCAGTATGCTCAAAACGATAAGCACTGTAGCACATATAAACCCCACCTTGGCGATCATTTGTTGCCGATTATTAAGCTTTGTGTGCTGTAGTGCCGAGGCCGTACCGAAGTAGAGCGCAGTAAATATAGTAGCAACGAGCACAAGCCTTGCTATTACGTCTGCACTTGTCATGCAGGCGTCCAGTATGTTGCTCCACGATGTGCAAAGCCGAAGTTTTTCATTTCTACGAAGGCCTGATACTCACGATCAGGACCGTAAATCATTGGAGTGAACGACACAGCGCTTGGAGATCCGTTAAGCAGACCGCCAATGTCACGTTTTTGTGTATAGCCGCCGTCCTGTTCGATTCCTACAAAATTAACACCCATAATGTTTGCAGAACCATCTCCTCCTAAGCTAGAGTACCTCGCCCAGTTAGTTTTACATGTATCTGAGTGCCGTAGTTCCAGACGCCCAATAACGTCATTACTATCGCCACTTCCAACATCAACCCCAGGCTCTTTGGATATATGTACGCCGAATGTAAGGCCTTTGCGTGTTACATCGGCATCGGCGATCGTATATGCGTCTTCATCGCACCCCGTCTCATCCGCATATCGCCCCGAACAATAATCCCCGTAGCACGTGACATCTGATGCCTGGGCCTGAGATGTTTCAACTGCACCATACGCAGCCGAACCAGCTGTAGCTATGCCGAGTACCAATGCTGCTCTTCCGGCCATGCGGCCTAACCGTTGCCGCCAGTTACTGCCATTGTCATGCAGCTCGGGCGCTCGGTGCTGCCCGACGTACTCCATAGTAGATTGTTCCAGGGGTTGCACCGGCTGTAGCGTCAGTTCTGGTGACATAATATGCCGCTCCTCATTACATACCTTTAATGGTGCCCAAGAGTAGACTATGGGTTACCTCACAAGCGCAAGAGGGCGGGTGATCTGTTGGGTGTTGTGGAAAAGTAAAATTGTTACCAAAAATGGCGATTTTTTGTAACCGTAGGCCGTCAGATGGACAGTTTGGTATAATCAAGCCAAGATGAACTACACTCACCCCCGCATTGCTGACGTTGCCAAACAGCTTACTGCACGCTTTGGCGAGCTGACCGATAAGAACGACATACTCAAGGCTACTGAGCTGAAGGCGCTGTATGCCGAAATCCCCACGCTGCCCCCGGAACAGCGGGCGGCGTTCGGCAAAGAGATCAATCAGTTGAAAACCGAGCTGGAACGGCTGATTGCCGACCATCAGGAGCAGGCTGAAGCCTTGCCGCCCATTGATGTAACCGCGCCGTTTGATACCAACACTCCCCCGGCGCAGCGTCCTGGCTTACTAACCGCCGCTCACGGCAGCAAACACCCATTGATGATTGAGCTGGAAAAAGTGCTGGACATCTTTTATCGCATGGGATTTACGGCCGTGGAATCGCGGCAGTTGGACGATGACTACCATATGTTCACCAGCCTGAACTTCCCGGAAGGCCACCCGGCGCGCGACGATTACGACACCTTTATGACGATACAAACCGATAAAAATGGTAAGCAACTAATTGCGCCGGCGCATACCAGTACCATGCAGCACCGCGTGCTAAAGCAGCTGAAGCCGCGCCTGGAAGAAGGCAAGCCGATTGCTGTGGTTATTCCGGGCCGTGTATTCCGCAACGAAGACCTCGATGCCCGGCATGAGCACACCTTCTATCAATTGGAAGGGGTGTATGTGGACAAGGGCGTGCACGCCGGCAACCTGATGGCCACGCTAAAGACGTTTCTGCAAGAGTATTACCAGCAGGAGCTGGAGATTAAAACGCAGCCCTTCTACTTTCCATTTACCGAGCCGAGTTTTGAGTTTGCCCTTAGCTGCCCGTTCTGCCACAAAAAGGGCTGTGCGGTGTGCAGCTACAGCGGCTGGATCGAGCTGTTGGGCTGCGGCATGATTAATCCGAACGTTCTGCGTATGGCGGGCATCGATCCGGCGGTCTATACGGGTTTTGCCTGGGGCGGCGGTATCGAACGGTTGGTGATGATGAAATACGACATCGAAGACATTCGCCACTTTGAAAGCGGCAAATTAGATTTCTTAAAGCAGTTCTCATAAAGGAATGACCATGGCAGAGCAGACGATATTCGACAAGATAGTGGACGGTACGATTCCCAGCTATAAGGTGTGGGAAGATGAAACGTACCTGGCCTTTTTGACGCCGTTTGGCAATACGCTGGGCCAGACGGTGGTTATTCCTAAAAAGAATCCGGGTGCGTATGTGTTTGCTCTTAACGACGAGCAGATTGCCGACCTGATGGCTGCAGCCAAAAAAGTCGCCAACCTGCTGGAAAAAGCCCTGGGCGTGGAACGGGTTGCAGCAGTATTTGAAGGCCAAGAGGTGCCGCATGTGCACGTAAAGCTTTACCCGATGCACGAGGCAATGGACCGCAGCGATTTTCCAAAGCAGGAAATGTTCTTTCCGCGCTACCCCGGCTACATTACAACCATCGAAGGGCCGCACATGGACGATGAACAATTGCAGGCAATCCAGCAGAAG
>JARIHB010000112.1 GCA_029288515.1 Candidatus Saccharimonadota bacterium
GCAAGATGACGTTGTTGACGACATCGGCGACGAGCCGATCAACCTCGATGACATTCCATTTTAACAATTAAGCATTCATAGGAACTTTTATGGCAAAGATTTTTAAGCATAAGACCGATGTCCCGTACTTCGATTACAAGGACGTCAAGACCCTGCAACGTTTCGTAAACGTCTACGGTCAAATTGAAACCCGCAAAAAGACCGGCCTGACCGAGAGTCAGCAGCGCCGTTTGGCTACTGCTATCAAGCGCGCCCGCCACATCGCGCTGCTGCCGTTCGTTGCGAACAACTAAGGCATTCCGAAAGGGGAGGGTATGTCGCCATTCGAGCGCGCCAAGGCGCTGGACGCACAGCTGCGCACCATCGTGTCGAGCTTCGACATTGATGCATTGCAGCCGCGTGAACGCGACATACTTCGCTCTCTCCGCAGCCTGATAACCGACGTCCGGCTTGACATGCGCGATTACGGTATCGCCGAAACCAAGCGTCAGCAAGACGCTGCGGCCAAGGCGATCCGTACGCGCCTGGAACAGCTGGAAAAAATAATCATTACAGCTGGTGAATATAACCTGGTAGGCGCCGTTGACGTCGCCCATCTATCGGCTGAAGCACAGCAATTAATGGCAGATGTATAGGAGTAAGCATGGCATTAAGCATTACTGACCTTAAAAAAGGCGTCGTCTTTCAATACGAAGGCGTGCCGTATCGCGTAGTCGAATACTCGCAAAAAGTGATGGGTCGCGGCGGCTCAATTGTAAACGTTCGCATTAAGAGCCTTATCGACGGCAAGGTGCTGGAAAAGACCTTCAAGGGCAACGAACAGCTCGACCGCGCTGACGTTACCAACCAGAACGTCCAGTATCTGTACAACGATGGCAGCACATTCTACTTCATGAACGAAGAGACCTTCGAGCAGTTTGAGGTACCGGCCGACCTTGTGGGTGACGGCGCTGGCTTTATGAAAGAAGGTGACCGGTTGCAGCTGCAATTTTTTGATGGCCGCCCCATTAACGTCGAACTCCCCAAGAACGTTCCTTTGAAGGTAACCTACGCAGAAGAGGTTGTGCGCGGTGACACGGCAAACGCCGTTACAAAGGATGCAACGCTGGAAACAGGTATTACCATCCGCGTGCCGGCATTTGTGAAAACCGGCGATTTGATTTCTGTTGATACAGCCACGGGCGCGTATCGCGAACGCGTTAAGGTATAGCATGTCAAAGATCCGGCTCGACCAGTCAGTAGTAGCCCGCGGCCTGGTCGCTTCCCGCAGCCAGGCCGAGAGCTGGATACGGCTCGGCAAAGTGCTTGTAAACGGCAAGCCGGAAACAAAGCCTGGGTATATGGTTGGCGACAATGCCGTCGTCGAGCTGACCGCCAACGAGCAGTATGTAAGCCGCGCCGGCCTGAAGTTGGCATCAGTGGCGTCAGCTCTTCAATTGGATTTTAGAAACGTGGTACTGCTGGACGTCGGCAGCTCCACTGGCGGGTTTACCGATTATTCCCTCCAGCACGGTGCCCGCAAAGTGATCGCCGTAGAGGTGGGCACAAATCAGCTGCATCCCAGCCTGCGTCATCATCCACTGATCGAATTGCACGAGCAGACCGATATCCGTGACATGCACGAGCTATCAGATGTACCGGATATTGTGGTTATTGATGTTTCGTTCATATCGCTGCGTGATATCCTGCCGCATGTGGCTACCTTATGTAACGTGCAGACACGCATCGTGGCTATGGTAAAACCGCAGTTCGAGGCAGCCGCCAGTAACTTGAAGCACAAAGGCGTCATAAAAAACGACCGCATGCGCCGTGATATTTTGAAGGATTTTGAGACCTGGGCGCACCAGTATTTTATAATTGTTGATAAGGCCGATTCCGAAATTGCCGGTGCCAAGGGCAATCTGGAACGTTTTTATGTCTTGCGGCCGCTCGGGTAGGTAAAAATTATGTCAATGGAAGCAGGCAACGAGGAGAGTAGCGACAACATCGGTCCCGTTCTCCGCAGGATGCAGTATGACATTGAGGGGCATATGGATGATGCGCCTGAATTTATACGGTGGGGTTATTCTGAGCCTGGCCTACCTGATGACCTTATTGTCGGCCAGATAGATATACAAACCTTAACCCCGGACAGCCTCTATCGCATGAAGGTTATTACTTGGTTAGGGCCGGATGTGTTTGATCAAGGAGCTGCGTCAGTGTATGGCGTATACGATATGGATACCGGGCCCATCATTGCCTGGCGCGATGACACTAAGACACCCGAGGGACTACAGTTTTTTACCGCAGAGACAGCCGAACGGACTGAATACACCATGACGTACGAGCAGCTACAGGAAATCGCTAACCTGGTGCAACGCGGTACTCCGGTAGAAGACGCTCTGGCGGAGAACGATGATTCTATCCATCGTAAACCTCCAGCTAGAAGTTGGCTTTGGGCAGCACTTGAGGCCTATGGATTCATGAATCCCTATTATCATGTAACCAAGCCATCCGACGAGCAGGAACCTGATTCTTGAGACCGTAAGCAGTAAAGTGCTACACTAACAGATATGTACTTCAAAAGTCGCGTTGAGGCCGGCCGGAAACTTGCTGACCACATTGTGCGGAAATATCAGGGCCAGCAATGTGCGGTGGTAGGCCTCAGTGATGGCGGTGTTATGGTGGGCACGCAGATCGCCACGCGTCTGCACGCCGTGCTGACTATGTTGCTATCCGAAGCCATCGAATTGCCACGCGAACCGGAAGCGATTGCCGGTGTTAATCAAGATGGCTCGTTTAGTTATAACAACGCCTACTCGCCCGGCGAGCTGGAGGATCTCCTTGGCGAGTACCATACACTTATCGAGCAGGAAAAAATGCAGAAAATGCAAGACCTGCAGCGCTTGCAGGGCCGCAAGAGTTTGATTCGTAAGGAATTAGTACGCGACCGGACAATCATACTGGTGTCCGATGGGTTAGGTAACGGATTTTCGCTGGATGTTGCAGCCGAATTTTTGAAACCGATTGAATACAAGAAGCTGGTTATTGCCACGCCGGTCGCCAGCGTGCGCGCCGTCGACCGTATGCATATCCTGGCCGATGAAATTTTTTGTTTAAGCGTTGTTGAAGACTATATCAGCACCGACCACTACTATGATGTCCGTGATATTCCGCCGCACGATATGATTGTGCGGGCGATTGAAGAGATTGTTGAACACTGGAACGACGCCTAGCTATTCGAGGTATTTTCGCAGTTTTTCAACGTCCTTCAGCAC
>JARIHB010000113.1 GCA_029288515.1 Candidatus Saccharimonadota bacterium
CCTTATCGTCGGCAGCGTCAGATGTGTATAAGAGACAGATCCAAAGAAGCGGTCGATGCGGTTGGCCCACAATGTGTCTTTCACCTTGAATTTCAGCACCCATCCTACATATTCGCCTACGCCCATCAAAAGCAAGGCGCTGGCTATGGTAAAGGCCAGGGCTACAAAGGCCCGCATGTCGGTGGTGTGTATTCTATTAATAAACAGGCTTTGCACCCATGCGCCCAGGAATAAACCGCCAAAGAAGCCGGCCGTAGAAAAGAATTGGCGGATAAAGCCAACCTCAAATCCCCGCATAACCGTTGCGACCAGAAACAACACAAGCAATGCGTCGAGCCAGTTCATATACCAACTATATCATCTTAAAGCCCGGTATCGGCTGGGCTGTGCGTATTTTTATTCGTCTTTAGCAGTCGACTTTAACGAAGCGATTGATAGCTTCTCGCGGGCGTGCAGGCTAAAAACCAGTATAAATAAGATACCCAGGAACACCAGGTACGTCGCGCGGTCAACAACGTTGGCCGCCACAATAGTGCCGGTATCGATATGATGCAACTGCTGGCTGAACGTAAGGAACGCCTCGCGGATACCGATGGCGCCGGGTGTAAGTGCTACAAACAATGCCAGATTAGCCACGCCCGTGTAAGCCAAGGCCTGGCCCATGGACGCGCCTGCTCCAACATTATGCAGCTCAACCATATAAATAACCGCCTGGGTAACCAGCTGTAAAACGGTGGCGGCGCCAATCCAGGCAATATGTATCGGGTCGAGCATTAATGTTTGCTTTTGCTTTGACCGGCGGCGGTACCAGCGCAGTATATAGGCGCTACCCCCGGTTGCGCCGATGACTAATAGAACGGTTTGCCACCACGGGCGTGTACCGACCATCATCATGCCCACGCTGATGACACCGTAGAACGCATAGTATATCAGCATGGTAAACATGAATTGCTTAATGCCCAGATTATGCTTCTTTTTAAGATATGCGCCGCGGAAAATCGGGCCGCTTTGGCCTGGTCCGAAGAAATTTATAAGGTTAGAGTACGCATTAAATAAGAAGTTTTCCTGCAGGCCCATATGCTTGCCGTACAGGTGCAGTGAACCGCGGGTTACCAAGGCATAGGCGATAAACCACAGGCCGTATAAAGCCAGCAGTGCCAACAGCGTAGCTGGCGGCATGTGCTTTATCTGGTCGACTGTTTGGGGATGCCTAGCAAGATAATACACAAAAGCGGCAATCGTACCGATGACAATCACCGGCCCCAAAATAGTTTTGAGGTGTTTTTTCATATAGTCAAGTATACCATTCTTCAAGTATAATCTGGCGATTATGAGTTATACGGTGGCATCGCTGCATATTCAGGACGCGTTTAGCGATCCGGAACGAACGAAGGTGGTATTTGGGCATATAGGTAAGCATCGTCCGGACGTGGCCTTTTTTGCCGAAGCATGGTTTGAGGGCCAGGATACGTTAGTGGATAGCATACGAGAAGATTTTACCGCGTTGGGCTACCAGACGGCGTTTGCTTTATATGATGACGATGACGGACGTACCGACCGTCACGGCATGATGGCGATCGTGCGCAATCGTGTACTCACCGACCGTTTGCCGAAGGTAGTGCGTCTGGGCAGTCGTAATGCGCTGTACGTGCCGTTCGCCGGTGATGGCGACAATCAGACCACTGACATATACTTTGCGCATTTAGATGACCGCAACGAACAACGCCGCCTGGGGCAGATTGGTGTATTGCTGGATGACATTGTCGACCCAAATCGCCCGACTATTGTCGGTGGCAAGTTCAACGCTTTTTATCCCTACGACCCGTTAGCCGTCGCACTACGATTACAGCGGCCACTCACGTCACGGTTGCCTGCTGTCGGGCCGGGTCCTGAGTCGGATCCCACGCGCTTGGAGCGGTTTGCCAGCCTTGGTCAGCGGTTGGGCAGTATGGCGACTGGCGCAGTTATGCGCCGCATGACCGCAGCTCGCTTTAAAGACGCTGATCCGTGGCACCGGCCGACTAAAGGGCCATTTAATCTTGACCGTATCATGTACCGCGGCCTGCATACGCCAGTACGAAGATTGAAGAACCGGCGATTGTTTAAAGACCAGCGCATAGTAACGGCTATCTTTTAAGGCGGCCTTCAGCCGGCTATGTATAATGGTGGGTAACGTGACGAAGCATGTGACGGGCTTTGCGCCCAAACTGGTCCGGTTCTTGAGTTCACGCCGTTTCTTTTACGGTGTGCTGGTGTTTTTTGTGCTGGAGAGCTTATGGATTGCCCTCTCGGCCCGTTATCCGATGGCTTTTGACGAAGATTTTCATATGGGCATCATAAAAATATATAGCCAGCACTGGTTACCGTTTTTGTCTGGTCAGCCGGACGGAGCGAACACCTTTGGCGCCGTGGCGCACGACCCGTCGTATCTGTACCACTACCTGATGAGCTTCCCCTACCGGCTCTTGGCTGCCTGTACCGACAGCCAAGCTATACAGGTTATCGGGCTGCGCCTCTTAAATATTCCGATGGTAGTGCTGGCATTGTTGCTGTTCCGGCGACTGCTGCGCCGGGTGGGCATGAGTGACGCCTATACGCACACTGCACTTGCCCTCTTTGCGCTGATACCCATACTGCCGCTGCTTGCCGGGCAAATTAATTACGACAATCTGCTTTTGCCGCTGGTGGCTTTGACATGCCTGCTGGCTGTTGATGTCTATAGCGGCTTCCGGCGTCGTGAGTGCAACCTGGCTTTGGTCGGCGCGCTGGCCGTCGTGTGCATGGCTGCTTCACTGGTGAAATATGCTTTTTTGCCGTTAGCGGCCGTAACGGTAGGGTTTTTGGCTGTAGGGTTGTGGCAAGGCTTTCACGGCCGCGGACGGGCGCTTGCAACGGCTGTATATCGTTCAGCAAAAACGCTGCGCCGGCGCACGGCCGTCGTACTGGCACTTGGTGTGCTTGTGCTTGCTGGCCTGTTTATACAACGCTATGGCGTGAATATGGTGCAGTACCATACACCGGTTCCTTCGTGCGATGCGGTGCTGAACGAATCGGCCTGTCGCAGCTACGGCCCCTGGCTGCGTAACTATGAACTGGCCAAAGCCAAGGGCGAAACCGATTCGTCGCCAGTCACCTACACCGTGCATTGGGTGCAGGCACTGCACTACCGGCTGTTCTTTATGGTGAACGGCCCGCACGACAATTTCCGCAACTATCCACCCCTGCTTTTACCTTCCGCAACTGCCGTATTGCTCGCCGTGAGTGCGTCTGTGGCATTGCTGCTGTACGGCCGGCGTGTGTTTAGCGGCCAACCACTGCTGATATACCTGGCGGCGCTTGTAGGATTTTACGCGGCCGTGCTATGGGCTGAGGATTATTCCCAGTTTATCGAAACCGGCCAGCCGGTAGCTATCAACGGCCGCTACTTGCTGCCGGTGGCATTGCCCCTGGCGGCGGTGGCCGGCCGGGCGCTGCGCGTGGCGCTATCGGGCACGCCGCGAGTCAAGGCGTGGGCTGCGGCTGTAGTACTGGTACTCTTCTTGCAAGGCGGTGGCGTGAGTACGTTTATACTTCGTTCCGATGCAGCCTGGTATTGGCAAAATACCGTGGTATGGCATGCTAACAACGCCGCCCACCACGTGCTCGCGCCGATTATTATCGAAGGCAGTAAGTATTATCAGTAGAAAAGCCTGGTGACTGCTAAGAATCGCCGTCCGGTTCAGGATTCTCAAGACGCGTGAGCTTCCCCATTACGTTGGACCCATAATCCAGCTCCATCTCCGTTAGATGGTCCATTTTAATGTGGTCTTCTGGACTAAGGCGTGGTACCTCAAGCATGGAAGTGCCCAAGGTTTCGGTTATTTCTGCGATCAGCCGGAGGGCCTCTAGATCGCCGTTTGGCGGATTTTTCGCTATGTTTTCGATATACGGTCCGAGCAGTTCTTCATATTTAGCTGTTAAGGGCGGCGCACACTCACTTAAAAAACGGCCGATTTGATTGTTGCACACCTGATCATCTGTCATATAGTCCAGCACATCACTCACACCCCGCCTGCCTCGTGGCGATAATGAACGGCCTGTCATCACCGACAATACGTCACCTACGTGAAACCGTCGTTCACCCTGCTCGTTTGCTTCTTCGATTAAGGGGCCGAGCCCCAGCCGCTCTGTCTCGCAGTCGATGGTGTATTGCTGTAATGCTGCGGCATCGGCTTCCAGTGCTGTAAGCTCCCAGCTGGCGAGCTGTCTGCCGTGGTACGATATGGTGTTGTCATTTGTATCAACTCCCGAATAGACTTCGTACAATCGTATACCGTCGTCCGTAGAGACGGTGTCGACGCGCACCACAAGGCCGTCTTCGATAGGTGTAAAATCGACGGTAGTAATAAGTAAGGTTTGGTCGCCAGGCACAGCGTCGGGATGCTGCCCCAGGCGTGCGTCCACCGTGCTGATGCTGGTATGTAGGTCTGCAGGAGCTTCGCCGCCGATAAAGGATTCAAAAAAAGCCTTGACGTTACCCGTGGCGCTGGGCGTTACATTCTGCAGATCTATGAGTGCCGCGCTGCATGTTTCTTCGGGAGTGAGCTGTATAGGAGTAAATTCTGGATTGTGAGCGGCATCCTGCGGCAGTAAATCAGTACGGTGAAATGCATCCTGTGGTAATGTGCTGTGCAGGTGGTACATGTCGTAATCACGCCTTTGATCGAGCGGCTCGCCTGGATAGTCGTGCTCGTATGCTTCGTAACCAAAATCTGTCATAGCGCTATTTATACTATAAGATCGCAGTAAGGACAAATTATTGATTATTTATGGTATAATATATCTATGACTGAATATGGTGATTTCTCTTCTGAATCAGATGGTGATAGCGGCAGTTCATACGTTGGTCCTGATCCCCATAGCTTTGCATACGCTGATGGCAGCGGTGCTGATTTTAAAGGCATCACCTGGGGCGAAATTGATGCTGCACTTGATGCGTACCATGGCAGCCAGATAACTCCGGAGCAAGCAGCTGCGATCAATGACGGCATTTCTATAGAGGTCTACGGCGGCATGCACGGTTCGCTACTGGGTGTAGAAAACCCCGATCCGCTGCACGTCCAAGCAATAGACACTGAGTATGGCAATATGGACCGGCTGCTTGATTCCTTAAGTGGTCTGACTGGTGACCGTTTATTTATTGAAAGTGACCAGCACACCGGTAGCTATACAAGCCTATTGACCGGCTATCAGCCGGCCGCGGCTGCCGAAGCCCTGCAGAATATGCGCGCCAGCCGCACTATCGACCCGTTTTCGTACGCTGCCGAACGGGCTCTGCTGCAAGGCGTGCCGGTAGATGTTGCCGATATGCATCGTAATGTAAGCTACGACTTTGAATGGGCAACCGGGCAGACAGTAGGCGTACAACCTCTCAACCCCAACTGGCCGTATTTTGGAGCCTATCATAATCTGCGCGACCAGCAGACTGCCAATACCGTAAAAGACGCTGCGCTTCATGCTTTGCCCACCTTGCAGGGTGTAAAGCCGACCTACTCGGTGCTGCGCGGCCTGGGTCACGTTGACGAAGACCTGACCGCTGTCCCGAATAATACCGACGGTTTGCCGGCTGCATTCGTCCGGATGGGACTGCATGTATCAGCGTATACTAGCCGCACGCCATGGTCAGAAAACGTCAAACAGTCGGTCTTGGAGCGTGCCGCGGCGTCGCGGGTGCGCGCCCTGCCTTACCTTGGCGCCGTAACTGTACCTAACATGGTGCGGGGCCTCGATGGGCCCTTACTACTGTCCGCCGCACGGCAACCGGCAACAAGCGCTAATCCTATTACCCACAATCACGCCCTGAAGATTCCGGGCTACCTGTAGTTCACGGTTTGTCGTAGCGCTGGTGCTTGATCTGCTCCAGCGCTTCTTCGTGCAGTACGCGGTTGATGCGGATAAGATCGGCGACTACGCCTAGCGTAAATGCGATAAATGAAGCGATCAGCAGCACGCTGCCGCCAATCAGCGATTGCAAGTGACGCGCCCCGTGGGTGCTATCGCTGATGGTGAAGTACAAAAACCGCGAATACGGGATAAGCCCTAATACAAACGCCACCACCCCTAGCGTCACAAACAACGCCATCGGGCGGTACATAATAAATCCGCGCAAGATCGCCATGCCCGACTTACGTACATGCTCCCACTGGGATTTAAACAGCCGCGATTCGCGCGTTTTAGCATTAGTAGTAATCTCTACGCTGACAATCGACAGCCGTTTATGTGAAGCCTGAATGATAGTTTCCATGGCATAGCTGAAGCTGGTAACGATATTAAGGCGCATGACGGCATTCCGCGAATACGCCCGGAAGCCGCTGGGGGCGTCGGGAATATTGCTGCCAGCTGCCTGATTTAGTACCCACGTGCCGAAACGCTGCAAAAGTTTTTTGGTCGGTGAAAAGTGCTCGATAGTGTGCACTTGGCGGTTGGCGATAACAATATCGGCATTACCATTGATGATCGGCTGTACCAAGTCGGGTATCGACTGGCCAGGGTATTGATTGTCGCCGTCAGTATTTACGATAATATCCGCACCCAGCGATAGCGCCAGGTCAACACCGTCGCGGAAGCTGCGGGCCAGACCCTGGGTTTTGGGGTGGTGTACCATGTGCTTCACGCCGTGTCGTTTAGCGATAGCAACTGTTTTATCAGTGCAGCCATCGTCGATAATGATAACTTCGATGTCGTCGATGCCGGGTATCTTTGCGGGCAGATCCTTAAACACCAGGGGTAATGTCTCTTCTTCGTTTAAGCAAGGGATTTGGATAACTAACTTCACACGCTTCGTCTCTTTAGATGTAGTATACCGCATTGTACCTTAGAAGTACCTGAAAGCAATGTACGTATGGCATGTGTATACCGTACGGCGGCCATGTGGTACCCTACCTACTATGAAGCAATCATCGACGTCATTAAGCTGGCAGTCTGGTTTTACGGTGCTGGAGCTGATTGTGACGCTGTTTTTGTGCAGCCTGTTGATTGTTGTGTCGCTGTGGATTGCCCATCCCAAAGACGTAAGCGCGTCGCGTCGCAATGCCGCCCGCTGGACAGATGTGTCGCATCTGATGCAGGCCCTCCGCCGGTACGCCGCCGACAATAACGGTAATTTACCAGGGGGGCTTACGAGCAAAGCCACGCAAATCGGTGATGCTCCCAATATGCTCGATCTCTGCAAGGCGTTTGTGCCAACGTATATGAAGGATGTGCCGCTCGACCCGGACAACGGCGG
The DNA here is from genome assembly GCA_029288515.1 of Candidatus Saccharimonadota bacterium. GTDB lineage: Bacteria > Patescibacteriota > Saccharimonadia > Saccharimonadales > UBA4665 > PMNU01. The sequence goes on from JARIHB010000113.1 coordinate 7,265, forward strand.
CCAGTACGCCATTAACGACTGTCGCGGGACGGCCACGAGCCCCGGAAAGTACGTTACGGGCTATACCATCCAGCGCAGCGCCGATGGCACCGTGACTATTGCCGCGCCCTCGGCCGAAAACAAGGCGCATATCAGCGTGTCGTATAAACTGTAATTTTTAGGCGCTATAGTTGGCGCCAGGATTGGTAACAAACAGATCATGCGGGTGGCTCTCACCGAGCGATGCCTGGGTAATGCGCATAAATTCGGCGGTTTCCCAGAGGTCGGGAATCGTTTTGCTGCCCACGTAGTACATACCTGAGGTTACGCCGCCTAGCACTTGGGCAACCAGTTCGTGCACGGTTCCGGTACACGGCACCATGCCTTCTACGCCTTCGGCGATCAAGACGTCGCTTTTAAAATCTTTGCCGTGAAATTCGTCCTCGCTGCTAATTTCCAGGCCGCGCTGCATGGCGGCTACTGAGCCCATGCCCCGGTATTCTTTGAATATGTATGATTGCGTGTCGTCGTGCACGATGCTGCGGAAGCGGGATGGCACTTCGTGGGCCTCAAGTGCGACGGTCTTACCGGGCGCCTCTTTGGTTGCAGCAAACAATCGGCCGAACATAACGCACGACGCGCCGGCGGCCAACGCTTTAACGACATCGCCGGAGTATGTAATACCGCCGTCGGCTATAACCGGTATATTGTGGTGTGCAGCTACCCGGGCTGTTTCCATAATGGCCGTCAGCTGGGGTACGCCCATACCTGATACGATGCGGGTTGTGCAAATAGCGCCCGGCCCCATACCGACGCGCAATGCATCAGCGCCGGCCGTGATCAGCGCTTTGGCGCCCTCGGCAGTTGCCACATTGCCGGCAATAACATCTATATCAAAATGCTGTTTGATGTACGTAACCGTAGTAATGACCTTTAAAGCGTGCCCATGGGCGGAGTCCACCACGATAGCATCAGCACCGGCGTTTACCAGCGCTTCCACACGTTCTTCAAAGCCTGGGCTGGAGCCGACAGCCGCGGCGACCGGCAACTTGGCGGCTTTTACTTTACGTACTTCATCGGCTTGCTGGCCGATGGCAAGGTTGCGGTGAATAACGCCCAGGCCACCTTCCCGGCCCAGGGCAATGGCTAGCCCGCTTTCTGTAACCGTATCCATCGGCGCCGAAATCAGTGGCGCAGCCAGCCGGACACGCGGCGTTAGCTGGCAGCTGAGGTCAATCTCGGCACGTAAAAACCCCGCATAGCGGGGTTTCAATAATACGTCGTCAAATGTGAGTGCAAGCGTAAGTCGTTCCATACTTTAGTGTATAGGGCTTATGCTTGGTTTGTCAAAATATGAACGGCTGGCTAGGCCTCGGGCTCGTCAGGCCGTTGTTCGTGTAGTCTTTGGTTAGGTTCGTCCGCTGGCTCGGTCGGGCGGAGAATGCGTGATTGTGTCTTGCCACCGCCGAAAGTAATTTCTACGACGTCATCTTTGCCAAGCCGGATGGCGCCGGGCGGCAGCTCGTCGTCGCTAACAATGCGGCCTTGACTATCAACGTAGCTCATGCCCTGACCAAGGATAGTTTTTCCGCCCGCACTGCCGAAGGATACTGAGATGGTGGTTGTAGTGGTGACGTTGGGCCCGTCAAAATGCTCGTCGCCATCCTCATCGTCGAAGTAATCGGCTTCTTCGCCTACACTCTTCATCAGGCCACCAACAGGATCATCGCTGATGAAGAACACCTCCCTCTCTTGCGGACCCTGTTTTGGCTCTTCGGTAACATCGGTGTACCCTTCGGGCAGCTCAAAGCTGCCGCTCTCGTGCAATCGGGCAAGCAGTTGATTTACCTCCTCTGGCACTCGACTGAGAGCGTTTTCAAGAGCGCTGCCTCCTCCAGGCGCTGTTTCGTCCAAAGGGCTTACCGGGCCGCCATATGCGGCGTACGGCTCCGTTGTGCCCGATTCGACGCCCGGGTGGTAGTCCACTCTCTCCTCACCCTGGCTAAACGGAACCGCTGCGTGCGCATCGGCGGATTCCCTAGTATTCTCATCGTAAAAATCGCCCTGTGGGCCGTATTCAATTCCCATACGTATCTCCCTGTTATGGTATTCGGCTAACTATGCCCCGGCCGGCGGTTCTGTGCCGCCTTGTGCGGGTGGTGTGTCAGTATGTTCATCAAGCAGCCTCGCTATCTCTGCGCTATAAAGCTGCGCGAGCCCTGCTCTAGCCTCCGGAGGCAATTCCCATAAAGATTCGATCAGACCCTCGCGAGCAAACCCGTCAGCAAACTCGTCCACATTAGCTCTGGTATCCGCCGAGTACCCGGACGTCCCTGTTGCTCTATCAATTGCACCTTTCAATTCAGCCTGGGTGGGTAGGTCAGGTGATTGTGGTGATGGGAGCGGCTCAAGCTCACTATTGCCGTGCTGAAGCATGGGCAAGCTCATGCCATGGCCGTGCTCATGCCGCAGTCGTTCTACAATCTGTTTAGCGGCCATATCAAATGAGTCGCCCTGAAAGGCTGGCACTTCTTCTATGGGCTGTTGTGCCTGGATGGCATCCATATCTATACGTGGGGATAGAGCTCCAGCCGGACTTTCAATGCGCGCCACGTGTAGATCAAATGCGGCAAGCTGTTCGGCTGCAGAAGGACCCTCAAAAGATTCATCGGGATGCGGCTGTAGGCCAAGGTGCGCGCGGGCTGCATCTACGCCCATCGCAATATAACGCTCGGTCACTTCCCGCGCCTTTTCGTCGAAATCAACGGCGGGATTGTCGTTGCCACCCTCGCTACCTGTCTCCATGCTCATATGACTGCTCCTTATAGTATGGTTATGTAATCAGTATGGGGCATAGTGTAGGGTGGTAGCGGTATAGTGTCAATCACTATTCCCACTCGATGGTGCCCGGCGGTTTGGAAGTGATGTCGTAGACGACGCGGTTGATGCCGCGAACCTCGCTGATGATGCGATTAGAGATGCGCGCTAGCAGGTCGTGCGGCAGCTGCGCCCAGT
>JARIHB010000145.1 GCA_029288515.1 Candidatus Saccharimonadota bacterium
AAATACGCAGTGTTCGTGTAAAAGTAAAGACCCGCCGTGGGTTGGCGGGTCGTTTTTGGTTTGGTTTTGGGCTTTTACATTTTTGCGTACATTTGGCTTTTTCATGGAACAACGGCTTGCGAGAAGCCGTTGTTACAAGATCGTTTTTGTTTTTGAGCACTTTTTTTATTCAAGTGCTACTGTTATCTTATAAATTACAAAACGGACTGTCAATAACAATTATGGTTAGAATTTTCACAAACCTGTGCATAACTTTTGTTCAGAAAAATCGCACTAACGCAGTACCTAAAATGTATACAGATTTAGCCTTTGGATAGGCGTTAACGTATTGACTTTTTTGGTCCTACGTAGTAAGCTACTGATTAGTAAGCAAAAACAAAAAACTTACAACCAAACAAAAATAACGCTCTTCGTAACTCTAAAGGTTACAAGAGCGGTCAGTCAAAGCCAAAGGGTAGCAAACGCCATATAATTTTTACATATTGGGCGGATTTGCTACCCGCGGCCCACTATTATAAAAGCTATACTGCGAGTCACGTGCTCGCAGTATTTTATGCACGGAGGGCGCTGAGTATGAAGCGGATCGTTAAAACCATAGGAATAATGGGTTTTGCGTTGCTTGCATTGTTGACCACTACTCAGCCGGCAAGACTTCCGTCGGTTGTCCTGATTGTACCGTTTGTATTGCTATTTGCCATTCTGGCCCTCACTATTTCGTTGCTTCTGGCATGGCAGCATAAAACAGTGAGTTTTAAAATTATTAGGACCAGCTGCATGGCCGCTTTGTTGCCAACGCTACTATTAGTATTGCAGTCGGTAGGGCAACTGACGTTGCGTGATGCCGTGACGCTTGTTGCACTATTTCTTCTAACGTACTTCTACCTTTCGAAGGTTAACGCAGCGTCAGGGGCGTAAGAACTCCTTAGACTGTTGTTGAAAGAGTGGCGGTCTGTGGGCTGAACTGATATAATAAGGCCTGAAGGTATGGACCCTAACTCGACAAAGCAACCAGGTTTAGCATTGCCAAACCCCTCCAATGAAGGCGGGGTGCGTTCATCTATGCCTCTACGGCCGCCGGAAGGTTCTAAGGAGGTTATGATGCCCTCGATTGAGGTAATACCTACGAGCCCCGGCGCACCACAGTCAACTCCACAAACGGCGCCGCCAATAGCTCCTGTTCCTGCTGCGATGCCTCTAGCTGCTCCGTCAGCAGCTCCTCAGACACCTGCCGCAAGTGCAGCCGATGATACCCAATCTGATGAGCTTGATGCAGAGTGGGTAGAAAAGGCCAAAGCCATTGTTGAGCAGACTAAAGATGATCCGCACCGCGAGAGTCATGAGCTAGGTAAGGCCAAGGCAGACTATTTGCGCATCCGCTACAACAAGACTATAAAGGTGGCCGAAGAGTAGCTGCAATGGTAGGTTTTTTAATTGTACTGGCTGTAGTGCTTCTGGCAGCTGCAGGCGCGGCGCCTATTGTTTTTGTGCAGGTCCGTAAGCGTATACGTGAACAGAAGAACTACGAACGCGGCCTAAAGATGGTGCCGCTCTTAATTCATTTGCCTCCGCCCAGTGACGATATTGAGTTATCTGGGCGCGATACACGTGATCTTATTGATGAAAACATTTCACGCGCCCAGGTTATCTATAACATTATAGCCAGCACGGTACAGAAGGGCTTTAAGGCCCAGTTCTATGGCCAGCGCCACTTCGCCTTTGAGATTGTGGGCACAAAAGGCTTTGCCTATTTCTATGCAGCCGTGCCGCTGGCGCTTGTGGATGTCGTAAAGCAAGCTGTCGTTAGCGCCTACCCGTCGGCACGCCTGGAAGAGGTGGCAGAGCACAATATATTTAGTCCGGTTGGTAAAGTAGGCGGTACGGTAGGCGGCGAGCTTCACCTAAAAGAGTCCTTCGCCTATCCTATTGCCACTTTTCAAGACTTAAAGCGTGACGCGATGCAGGCGATCTTAAACTCGCTCTCTACCTTGGAAAAAGAAGACGGCGCAGGTATACAGATTCTTATGCGGCCAGCAGACTCATCGTGGCGTAAGACGGCGTCTGCCGAGGCCACGAAGAAGCGAAAGGGTGAAAAAGGCGGTAAGGGCGGCGAAGAGATATTCGGCTATGCTCGTCAGCTGGGTATGGCTTTTGTGAAACCACCTGAAGAGAGTAAGAAGGAAGACAAGCCAAAAGAGCTGTCAGCCTTGGAGCAGGCGACGCTTGATTCTATTGATGACAAAACCCGTCATCCTGGCTACGAAGTGCTCATTCGCGTGGTTGTGTCTTCTAACCTTAATCAACGAGCACAGGCAATATTGAATAATATTGTTGCTGCTTTTTCATTGTTTGATGCGCAGGGCAAAAATGGATTTAAGTTCTCTCCGGCCAAAAGCATTGATAATTTTATAACGAATTATATACTGAGAATATTCCCACAAGAGCAAAATAAAGATATTTTGAATTCAGTTGAGCTGGCGACAATTTTTCATTTTCCTGACCAGCGCAGCATACCAACGTCACAACTGGAGCGGCAAGAATCAAAGCAAGTTGACGGTCCTCGCAATATGCCTGAGAAGGGCTTGCTGTTGGGGTATAACATTTTCCGCGGCGTAAAGAAGCCTATCCGTCTGAGCCCTGCCGACCGGCAGCGACACATGTACGCCGTTGGTCAGACCGGTACGGGTAAGTCAACATATCTAGAAAACCTGGCTATGCAGGATATGATGAACGGCGACGGCTTTGCATTCGTTGACCCGCACGGCGACACTGCCGAAAAGTTACTGTCTATGGTTCCTAAGAACCGTGTTGATGACGTCATATATTTTTGTCCTGCGGACATGGATTATCCAATGGGCCTGAATTTGTTCGAGTATGATAATCCCGACCAAAAAGACTTTTTGATCCAGGAAGCACTGAATATGCTCTATAAGTTGTATGATCCACAACACCAGGGAATTATGGGGCCCCGGTATGAACATTTATTTAGGAATGCTGCGCTGACTATTATGGCAGACCCTGCCGGTGGTACGTTTGTGGACATTCCAAAATTATTTCGTGACCCACAGTATGTGAAGCAAAAATTACAATACGTAAAAGACCAAAATGTGATCGAGTTCTGGCAAAAAGAAATGCCGCAATCTCAGCGCTCGAACGAGTTCGGCGAAGTAGTGAGCTGGTTTGTGAGTAAGTTTGGTGCGTTCCTGTCTAATGAAATGATGCGCAACATTATCGGTCAGACAAAGAGCTCGTTTAATTTGCGTGACGTAATGGATAATAAAAAGATTTTGCTCGTAAACCTCAGTAAGGGACGCACCGGCGAGCTCAATTCTAAGTTGCTGGGCATGGTATTTGTTATGAAATTTCAGGCAGCCGCTATGAGTCGCGCAAATATACCAGAGAAAGATCGTAAGGACTTCGCGCTGTATGTTGACGAATTCCAGAACTTCTCGACCGACTCGTTTGCTACCATCCTGTCTGAGGCTCGTAAGTATCACCTGAACCTTATCGTAGCCAACCAGTTCACTACACAGTTGACTGACGAAGTGCGTGATGCCGTATTCGGCAATATAGGCACGATTGTGGCCTTCCGTGTGGGCCAGGATGAGGATGCTGAAGCGCTGGCAAAACGTATGCGTCCGGCGTTTGACTCGAGTGATCTATTACGTATGCCTAACTATAATGCGGTCGTTCGTACGCTGGTTGGCGGCGTCCCTACGAACCCGTTCAGTATGGCTACGCTGCCGCCCATAGGTAACGAGAATAAAAAGTTGCTTGAAGCGCTGAAACAGCTGTCTTCTGTAAAATACGGCCGCCCTAAGGCTGCTATCGAGAAAGAGATATTCGGTCGCCTGGCAACGAAGACGCCGCCGCTTCCGCCGATGGGCGCGCCAGGAGCCGTGCCTATGGGTCCGGCCGGACCACTGGGGAATCCAGGTATGCCTATGCGCCCTGGACAGATGCCGCCATATCAGAATCGTCCATATAATGCGCCTGCAGGTGGCCTAAGGGCTCCACAAGCTCCTCCACAGGCGCCACGTCCTGGTGGAAGTGGTAATAATTTCTTTGATGAGTGGCTAAACAAGCGTGCAGGACCCCTTCAGATGCGTCCGTCACCGTGGAATAACCCTTCGGGACCGCGTGCCGGAATACCTCCTGTTACGGCCGGGCGACCAGTTGGTATGGCTCAGCCGCCAACCCAGCCTTCCTCGCCGCTTATTCAAGGTCACCATGCTCAGCCGCTTAGTCCGGACATGGCCATGCAGCCTACATTTGCGCCGTCGTTGCCTGAGCGCCCTATCTCTAGCCAGCAGACAATCGTCGGCTCTAACCCGTCTTTGTTGGGCTCATCTGTGCCTGGACCTTCACCTGAGGCTGTAGTGACCCCTACGGCGCTGCCGCTACAAGCGCCCGCTCCTGCCGGAGCCGTCCCAAGTGCGCCTGTACCTACTTCTCAGCTTCAGCCAGCTGCTGTAGCTCCTACAAAGGCAAGCGATGAAACCAAGGCAGCTACTGAAGCGTCCGACCCTGCCACCGATGATCATCAGCGTGAGATATTTATCGATCAAGACGGCAATTTGACAATGAAATAATAACAGGGGTGAGGTTGCGTCATCCCTCTGTTTACTCTATACTATAAAAGAGAAGTGGGAATCATTTTAACTGATTTCAAGAGGGTTATTACAAGTGGCAACAAAAAGTGATTATTCAGCTGATCAAATTCAGGTTCTCGAGGGTTTAGAACCTGTCCGCAAGCGTCCGGGTATGTATATCGGCGGTACCGGTGTTGAGGGTCTTCATCACTTGGTGTGGGAGATCGTCGACAATAGTATTGATGAAGCGCTCGCAGGGTATGCAAGCGAGGTATCCGTTATATTGCTAGCAGACGGCGGCGTGCGTGTTACCGACAATGGGCGCGGCATCCCAACGGACATCCACCCGAAGACAGGTAAGAGCACGGTTGAAACGGTGCTTACGGTATTGCACGCTGGTGGTAAGTTTGGCGGTGGCGGCTATAAGGTTTCCGGCGGTCTGCATGGCGTTGGCAGCAGTGTGGTAAACGCGCTATCCACCCGCCTGACGGTTAAAGTTTGCCTCGGTGGTAAAATCTTTTACCAGGAGTACACCCGGGGTGTGCCCGATGCTGATCTTAAAGTTATCGGTAAAACCGATACGACCGGTACAGAGATTACCTTTTATCCCGATAGCGGAATTTTTGAAACGACTGTCTTTAATTATGAAACTATTCTCGATCGTCTGCGCCATCAGGCATATCTTACAAAGGGCGTTCGGACGTCTCTTACTGACGAGAAGACCGGGCGTCGTTACGGTTTTTACTTCGAATCAGGTATTCAGGCGTATGTAAAACATCTCAATCATGGCAAGGAAGTCGTTGACGATGACCTTTTCTACATCGAAAAGCAAATTGAGGAAGTGCAAATTGAACTCGCTGCTCAGTATACCGATGGTTATACCGAGACCATTAAACAGTTCGCCAACAATGTTATTACGCCCGACGGCGGTACGCATGTGACAGGCTTTCGCACTGCCTTAACTCGTGTCATTAACGACTACGCTCGTAAATCAGGCCTTTTGAAGGAAAAAGAAGAGAATTTGTCTGGTGAAGACTGCCGGGAGGGCCTGACGGCAGTCATTTTGGTAAAATTGCCCGATCCGCAGTTTGAGGGTCAGACTAAGAATAAGCTTGGCAACCCAGAGGTTCGAGGGTACGTTGATCAAGTTATGACCGAGTATTTTGCTTATTACCTTGAAGAGCATCCGGCAATTGCCAGGAAGATCGTAGGTAAGGCACTCTTGGCTGCCCGGGCTCGTAAGGCTGCGCGTGCTGCGCGTGAGAATATTCTGCGCAAGGGAGTACTTGAGGGGGCAAGCATGCCCGGTAAGCTTGCTGACTGCTCCAGTAAAGACCCTAAGACGTCTGAGATATATCTGGTTGAGGGTGACTCTGCCGGCGGCTCTGCCAAGTCTGGCCGCGATAGCAAGACGCAAGCCATTCTACCGCTCCGTGGTAAGGTCCTGAATGTCGAACGTGCCCGTTTGGACAAAATGTTGGCTAACAACGAAATCTTGAGCCTTATCAAGGCGCTTGGGGTGGGCATTGAAGACTCCTTTGATATTGGTGGCTTGCGCTACGACCGTATTATTATCATGACTGATGCCGACGTTGACGGCTCGCACATTAGTACGCTGCTACTGACGTTCTTTTTCCGTTTTATGAAAGACGTTGTTGATGGTGGCCACGTGTACTTGGCAAAGCCACCACTCTTTGAGCTGGTGAAGCCCGGCCGGAAGTCGAGTGAGTTCATTTACGACGAAAGTGAGCTTGAAGAAATACTTGACCGCAAGATTGCCGAACGTAAAAAAGATGGGCTCAAAGTTAACAGTGGTGAGGAACGTTTTCGTCAGGCCGGGTTCATCGAGCAGAAGCGTTACAAGGGCTTGGGCGAGATGGACGCCGAGCAGCTGTACGAGACCACTATGAATCCTGAAAAGCGGGTTTTAGTACAAGTAAAGGTCCAGGATGCTGAAAAAGCTGATGCTATTTTCAATAAACTGATGGGTACGGAGGTGGAGCTCCGTAAAAACTTTATTCAGACGCATGCGAAATTTGTGAAGGATTTGGATATTTAGTATGGACGAGCAAGATAACGTAGAAGCACATATCGATGAACCTCGCGTCGAGCAGCAGGCGCCGCTCGAGGGCGAAATTATTGAAGGGTTGGCACACTCACGTCTTGTTGAGCGGCGGACAGTTGAGACCGTTATGGAAGATAGCTATCTGCGCTACTCCATGAGCGTTATTATTGACCGTGCGCTACCTGATGTGCGTGACGGCCTGAAGCCGGTTCACCGGCGCATTATGTACAGTATGAATGAAGAGGGGCTCCGTTCCAGCGCACGCCACCGCAAGAGCGCAAACGTCGTTGGTGCAGTTATGGGTAGATACCACCCGCACGGTGATTCCTCTATCTATGATGCATTGGTACGTATGGCCCAACCATGGTCCTTGCGCTATATGTTGGTAAACGGTCAGGGCAACTTTGGTTCTATGGACGGTGATCCGCCGGCTGCTATGCGCTACACTGAAGCTAAAATGGCTCGTCTGGCAGACGAGTTGTTAGCCGATATCGATAAAGAGACGGTCGATTTTCGCGATAACTATGACGGTACGACGACCGAACCAACCGTGCTGCCGGCAAAGCTGCCCAACTTGTTGTTAAACGGACAACTAGGAATTGCAGTTGGAATGGCGACTAATATTCCACCTCACAACTTAAGTGAAGTAATAGATGCAACAGTCTATCAAATTGATCACGCTGATGCGACTCTTGACGATTTGTTGAAACACTTAAAGGGCCCTGATTTTCCAACGGGTGGCATTGTATACGGCAAAGATTCTATTAGAACAGCGTACGCTACGGGCCGTGGCGGCGTGGTAGTGCGTGGTGTTACTGAAATTAGCGAGACAAAGAAGGGTCGTCACCAGATAATTATCACCGAGATCCCCTACGCTCTGAATAAAGAAAGCCTCGTGATAAAGATTGCTGACCTGGTAAAAGAGAAAAAGATTGCTGGAATTGCTGATATCCGTGACGAAAGCTCACGTGGCAATGTACGTATTGTTATTGATCTCAAGAAAGATGCCTATCCAAAAAAGCTTTTAAACCAATTATATAAGTTGACCCCACTGCAGACCTCATTCCATTACAATATGATGGCTCTCGTTGATGGTATTCAGCCACGCGTACTCGGCCTGCAGGACATACTGCAAGAGCACATAAAGCATCGTCAGGTAGTAGTGCGTCGTCGCACTGAGTACGAATTGCGCAAGGCTAAAGAACGTGCGCATATTTTGGAAGGTTTAAAAATTGCCCTCGATAATATTGATGAGGTAATTGCAACGATTCGTGCCAGCCAGTCTACAGACGAAGCGCAAGCTAACCTTATAGCTAAGTTTGGTTTAAGCGAAATCCAGGCCAAAGCAATCCTTGCTATGCAGCTGCGCACGCTCACCGGCTTGGAGCGTGAGAAGATTGAGAACGAACTCGCCGAACTCCTTAAGCTGATTGCTGAGCTGGAGTCTATTCTTGCCGACGAGCAAAAGATTTTGAACATTGTAAAACAAGAGCTGGTTGACCTCAAGGGGCGTTATGGTGATGAACGGCGTACGCGTATTATTCCTGCCGAACTTGACCGTATGAGCGACGAAGACCTGGTACCAGACGAACAGGTTGTTGTAACCCTTACAAGTGCCAACTACATTAAGCGTAGCTCAATCGGTGAATATAAGAAGCAGGGACGTGGCGGTAAGGGTCGAAGAGGCATGACGACTCGTGAAGAGGATGTCATTGAGCATGTTGTAAATGCGAGTACACACGACTTCCTGCTATTCTTTACAAATAAAGGCCGTGTGTTCCGTCTGAAGACATATGAAGTGCCGATGGCTAGCCTGAACGCCAAAGGAGTCGCCATCGTTAATTTGCTGCAGCTACAACCCGAGGAAGTAGTAAGTGCTGTTATTAATGTCAGCAAGCAGGAAAAGGCGGGCGGCAACCTTATGATGTGCACCGTTCGCGGTGTGGTTAAGAAAACACCCTTTGAGCAGTACAAGAATGTGCGGAGTAATGGTTTGATCACTATTAACCTTGATAACGGCGACGAACTAAAGTGGATTCGTATGACAAATAACGACAATGAGGTTGTTATATCCACTTCTCAGGGCCAGGCGATCCGCTTCCACGAGAAAGACGTGCGTCCTATGGGGCGTGTCTCACGAGGTGTGCGCGGCATTCGTTTGCGCCCGAGCGATCGTGTAATTGGTATGGATATAGTTGAAGAGGGTTCTAGCATCTTTGTTATAAGTCAGTTTGGCTACGGTAAGCGGACTAAGATTTCACAGTTCGCACCTCATGCCCGTGGCGGCGTCGGCATTCGTTCTGCGGTGGTGAACACTAAGACCGGTAACCTTATTGGCGTGAAGAGTCTGGGCGGTGATGAAACGCAAGAGGTGATTATTGTATCCTCTCAAGGTCAGACGATACGCCTGGGGCTTAAGGACATACCTGAACTTGGTCGTGCTACCCAAGGCGTACGAATTATGCGCCTGAATAACCACGACGAAGTAGTCTCATTGGCTCTTGTAGATGCAGCTGGCGAAGACGAAGTCGAGCTTTCAGACGAACAAGATATTAAGTAACAGTAGTAATGGTGATGTAACTATTACCACTACTATGGACAAAAATTATCTTGACATAATCTGGTGATCCATCGTACTATGTGTATAAGAATTTTTGAGGTGTGCATTTAGTGTCTCGAAAAAGTTCGTTAAAAATTGAATAGTGCAAATCAACGTCAATTTCAGCATTACTTGTAATGCAAATGAATTGTTTTAACATTAGTCAGTAATTTCGTATGTCGTAAGATATATGAAAGTTTCGACTGAATCAGAACAAATTCTACATTTTTGGAGAGTTTGATCCTGGCTCAGGATGAACGCTGGCGGCGTGCCTAATACATGCAAGTCGAGCGGTAAGGCTTTCACAGTTTGCTTAAGCGGAAACAGGTCGCGATTACGTAGTAATCGCATCTTCATCGAAGCGATGAATGCCCCTCTAACTACTTGGCTAAAGTAGATAGAAAAGGGAAGCTTAAGGAAAGTGTGAAAGTACACGAGCGGCGGACGGCTGAGTAA
>JARIHB010000150.1 GCA_029288515.1 Candidatus Saccharimonadota bacterium
ATATCCCTCACCCATTCCGGTATGTCATTGTCTTCGTTTATAAGTGTAGCACGTTGGGCCTTAGTAGCTCTCTCCAACAGTTCGGATGGAGATACATGAAGACAGTAGGCAATTCTGCAAAACATAGCAAGCGACATCGCCTGTTTACCACGCTCAATATTACTGACAGACGTCCGAGTAATCCCAAGTGCGCTGGCAAGCTGGCTCTGTGACATATGTATCTTGCCTCTTGCTTTCGCGACTGACTGACCAGCGTTTAAATTAAGATCTTCCATGCTTAAAATTGTACTCCTAACAGGTTAGGTTGTCAAATATTACTTGACAGTATGTATTTTTTACGCCAACTCTGCTTGACTCGACCTGACCAGCGGCATATAGTCATAGTCAGTATGTTAAAAGGAGATAAACACGATAATATTATTACCCTTAATTAAACAGACCACCCGTAGTACTAGTACGAATGGCCTGGGAGAACAGATACGCTTGAGGCAATATTGTTCTCTTTCATATTACCAAACTCCAATAAATATGAAAGGTTTCTCAAAATGACAACACCTATAACGACCGACTTACAGGTCCTAAACCAGACAGTCAACACAGACATTGAGGCTGTAGCACCCGTGCGCAACTTCAACGCTAGCGAGGCCTACGATGTGGCCAATAGTACAATAACGGCCGTCGTGGTAGCCCCCGAGGAAAAGGTATATCGTCTGGTCTTGGCTGCTGACGTTGAGGCGGGAACCTCAGCATTTGTGCGTGTGGTTTCGGCTAGCGATGACAAGTTTGACATAACCGCCAAATTCAAGAAGATACCGAAAGCCGATGCCGAAATCCTCAAACCTGTATTAGCTAAGGCAGGCATTCCTCTGGATCCAGCCCTGCCGGAAATAAAACAATTACAGAAGCTCGTGTCCTTCTACAAAGTGGCCGACATTAAGATCCCCGCAGGCCAGCAGGTTCTTCGTATTCACGCCAGTCAGAAGCTACACCCGGTAAATGGTGACCCTAAAGCCTACACCTACGTGCTTTATGCACCCCAGCTCAGTTTCAACCCTGCCGGCAATGTCCGCCTAGGAGCCACTGTCGTCTTTCCGCTTGATTTCGAGCAGAAGGCCAGCATAGCCCCACCAGTCGTGGAGGCGCTTCCTAACCAGCCAACTCCAAATCAGCTAGCGGCGAACGAAGTGCAAATCGGACTTCAAAAAGGCTACGGCTGGGCTTTTCAGTCAGACCCAAAGATCACAATCACTTACAAATATAACTAACAGTAAGGGGGCGCTTGGTGGGGCGCCTCCGAAAGGCAAGAGATGAACACACTCCTAATTGGTTACGACCTAAATAAAGCAGGCCAAGACTACCAAGATCTAATTCGTGAGATCAAAAGCATGGGTAAGTGGTGGCACTATCTGGATAGCACATGGCTGGTAAAGACATCGGAAACTCATACTAGCGCACGCGATAAGCTAAAACCATACTTGGATAAGAATGACGAGCTACTCGTAGTGAACGTAACGGGTGATGCGGCGGCATGGCAAGGGTTCATTCCTGACGCAGGCACCTGGCTGCGAGAAAACCTTTAGCTAACCCAGCAATTGGATGGGTTTACGTTCAAATCGTTTTATCCTGTACTCATGTTCAGCAACTAATAAGCGTAGACCTCCTCTGTGGACATTATTCTTGTGTCTACATATTTAACCTTCCATGAGACACCCTCGTTATTTACGAACCACTCTGCCAGGTCCGCCATCATAAGTTCAAAACTTGTATCATCAGCCCCACCAAAAACTTCTATTCGCGATTGTTATAGAACAAGTACTTGGAATACACCCAGGCCTGCGGTATCCCGCAGGCCTTTCTTGTGCGATGTTTCGTTGCACAAAGCCATAATACATAGCCTGCTAAATATACAAATTAATAACTTGGCACATGTAGCAATTTTAACTGCTTATGATAGTTACGCATGCCATAGTGTGGATACCATTAACAAGGAGATCACAGCATGGCAGCAGGAGACGATTACGACAACAGCTATCACCACTTCCGGACAGACGTACGGGACGCTCACACTAACTCATCAGTAGCTAAACTACTTTCTACCTTGGCGCTTATTGGCGCTGTTATTGCTATAGCGCTGGCTGTAGCATCCTGGAATAAAGCCAACGACGCGTGGGGCAATGCCCAGCGTGCTGTTAATGCAACCGCTACGCAGCAGTGAACATCAGGCCCAATGTTTTAGCTGTATAAGCTTCTTTACAGCCGCAGCCGGGCAGAATTGTTAGCATACTACTATGATCTACAAATTTATTCTCCGCCTGGTATACAAGATTGTGCTTATACGTATTGCTACGCTGGTATTGAAAAAGCTGGGTGTGCCCAGCATATTTCACCCGAAGGGCGGCGGCATGGCGGGCAGAATCGCGAATTACGGCCTTGATAAAAAATAAATACCGCTTACGTCTGGTATGATAGCGGTAGGTATGGCCACAAAAAAGCCGCTCCAAAGTAAAGTATTCAGCAGCCGGCTCGAAGCCTGGCTGAATAATCGGTCGCCCAATACCATCGACCGGCTAAATAAAGTATTCGCCGAAAAAAGCATCGGCATTATTGTATTCTTGCTGATGTTTTTAGCAGCTACGCCGTTACCGACCGGCGGAGTGTCTGATGCTATGGCGGTTGTGGCGTTAGTAATATCTTTTCAGTTGATTATTGGAAGACGCACTATCTGGCTGCCGCAAAGGTGGTCGAAGCGCACTATCAAGAGCCTTAGCAGCAAGCGGGTCATTACCCATTTGCTGCGCAGCCTGCGCTGGCTGGAGCGATTCACCCGGCCGCGGCTCAGCGGCGTGGTACACAACCGCATCACACTTGTTGTCTCGGGTATTTTTATGTTCATATATGAGTTTGCCGTAGTGCTGTCGCCGCCCTTTTCAGGCTTAGACTCACTGCCAGGCCTCGGCGCCTGTCTCATCGCCTTATCGCTGGTCTTCGATGATATTCTGCTGCTGTTTGCCGGCGTTGTGGCCGGCGGGATCGGCATCGGTATTACGATAGGCATTGGCGCACTATTGGTGACGTCGCTACAACAGCTTGTTTAATTGGCGTCGCGGCGCACAAATAGCGCCCAGGCTGCTGTCCACCCAACCACAAGATACATAAGCACCAGTAAGGCCGCATGGCCTGTTGATAATCGGTCTGGCCCCACTGACGTACCTGCCTGCAATACTTGGTTGAGGGCGTTAAACGGCAGATACATAACATTCTTTTTCAACAGCAAGCCGGCCAGCGCCTCAAGAGTACCAGGCGCGAAGAACAAAATAACAATCGACGCTACCTGGCTGCGGAACAGTGCAGCAAACAACAGGCCGAACATCGACAATGCCCAGGTGTAAAAAGCTCCTTGCCACGCCAGGTCCCACCACGGGAACTGTTGGACGGCAACATCTAAGCCTTTTATCTGCATACCCAGATAGGCCATAGCCGGCGCAAGGCTGCCCACTACTACCGCAAACAGCAGGGCAAATGTACTTATCGTAACAATCTTAGCGGCCAGCACTGTGGTGCGCCGGCGGGCGCTCGTAAGGGTATACATGATGGTGTTATAGCGGTACTCATGTGTCATAAGCAGCACGGCCACCAAGGCAGCCAGCATAGACACAGCCTGAATAGCGCCCGGCACCTCACTTGCCAGCTTGGTAGCCAGATGTGCGCTATTGCCGGCCCGGATACCTTCGATATAGAAAGAGTAAAGTACCACGATGAACAAGGCGATACCGGTAATGCCGTAGGTTGTGCGTACGGTAAACAATTTACGGAATTCAGCTTTTAACGCGGCAAACATTACTTCTTTTCCTCCCCATGAGTGCGGTATTCTTCGCTGTTGGCAGTTAGCTCCAGAAAGGCCTGCTCCAGCGAAGCATCCTTGGCGGCCAATTCTAACACCGGCAGACTGGCCTCGTAAGCCAACGTACCTAGCTCATCAGTCTTAAGGCCGTTAATAAGCAAGCCGTCGTCGGAACGTTCGAAGGTGACAGCCTTTTGGCGCAGAATGCGTTCCAACTTCGACTGGCCAATAACCCGCATAAATACGCCGGCATGCGCGCTGGCAGACAAGAGCGAATCCATATCTGTAGCGGCAATAAGCTTACCTTTGCCGATGACCACCAGATTATCAGCCATCTGCGACATTTCACTTAACAAGTGTGACGATACGAACACCGCATTGTCGTGGCTGGCGTAGTCCTTGATAAACTGACGCAGCCAGGCAATGCCTTCAGGGTCGAGGCCGTTAGCCGGCTCGTCCAGCATCAGATACTTCGGTTTGCCCAGAATAGCGGCTGCAATCCCCAAACGCTGACTCATACCCAACGAAAACTTGCCTGGCCGCTTCTTGGCAACGTCTTTCAGGCCCACAATATCCAACACCTCATCTACCCGAGAGTCAGGAATACCGCCGGCAGCAGCCAATACCCGCAAATGATTGCGCGCGGTACGCGTTGGATGAAAAGCCTTGGCTTCCAGCAGAATGCCTACTACTTTGGAAGGACGGCTGTAGTCCCCGAGATGTTTACCGTCGAATGTAGTGGTACCATTGCCGCTATCCAAGCCCAGCATCAGGCGCATGGTGGTTGATTTGCCAGCGCCGTTCGGCCCCAAAAAGCCGGTCACTTTGCCGGTTTCAATCTTGAATGAAACATCGTCGACCGCAACTTTTTTGCGGTACTTTTTTGTGAGGTGTGAGGCATGGATCATATCTTTACTATACCGCACCCTGTTGGTATCTGCTAACGGTTCAGTGCCAGTAGTGACAATAGCTCGTCGGAGCTCTGGGCGTTCATTAGCTGTTCGCGCAGTTCTTTTGCTCCGTCAAAGTTATTGATGTATATTTTGCAGAATTTATTGAGCGTAACAATGCGCCGCTCGGCATGTGTCCAGGTGTGTGCAAACAGCGTAACGTGTTTGGCGTACAGGTCGATGCGTTCCTGCCTGGTAAGTGTCGGCCACGGGCTCTGCTCGGCAAAGGCGAACGGATCCTTAAAAATACCACGGCCAATCATAATCCCATCCAGCGTATACTGTTGCGCCAGCTGCATGCCATGAGCGCGATTTTCTACATCGCCGTTGCCCACCAGCAGCGTCTGGGGCGCAATGCGGTCGCGCAGTTCACGCACTTGGGCAATGTCCTCCCAGCGGGCAGGCACGTCGCTCATCTCCCGGCGTGTACGGCCGTGCACGGTCAACATAGCCAGGTCCTGCCGCAGCAGCAGTTCGTGCCACGTGTAATCGTTTTGATTAAAACCCAGGCGCGTTTTGACACTTACCGGCACCTTGCCGGCCGCACCATCCTGTGTAGCTTTGATGATTTCCAGCGCCAGCTCACGATTGTTGATAAGCGCACTGCAGCAGCCATTCTTGACGACTGTTTTATCCGGACATCCCATATTCAGGTCGATACCAGCGAACCCCATGGCTACCAGTTCCTTGGCAGTCTTATAGAAATTTTCGGGATTTTTACCCCATATTTGAGCGATCAGGGGCTGCTCGGCGGGCGTAAACTGTATGCGCTTCAGCAGCCGGTCGCGGCCGGCGCTTTGCAAGCCATCAACGTTCACGAACTCAGTAAAATACAGATCGGGAGCAGCGCACTGGCCCACAATGCGACGGAACACGGTGTCGGTCACGTCGTCCATAGGGGCCAGCACAAAAAAAGGCCGGGGAAGGTCGGTGAGCGCCGGCATAGCTATTTCCTGCCAGCGTACGCGTCATGGTGCTGCGTACCGAGTGCAAGCGGACGCTGGTCGGGACGAGTCGGCCGTAGGCCGTACTGCTCAGCAAGGAAGCGACGAGCGGCCGCAACACTATTAACGGCCACCTCTTCTTCCCTCATACCCCCGGCGCGCTCGGCGGCCATATAGGTGTTTACCTGGCCGGTTTCAGCCAACACTTCGGCGTGGGCGGCAGCATTACGAGGCAGGCCGTCATAATCGGGAGCTAACGGCATAATACCGGAGTTTAAAACTGGATGGTCCGGCTGTTGTTGCAGGCCTGGCACATCAAACAAGGTTTCTTCCTGAACTGGCTGGTGATTTTTGCGTGGTGGCATATTAGCTGTATTATATCATTTTTGTTATGTTTACTCAAGGCTTGTCGATGTTTTACCGTTCGGAAACAGATAGCGTACCGCCACAAATAACATACCGGTAATCTGGGCAATCGTTGCGCCTACCAGCAGGTTGAAGCTCCATTCATCAAGCTTAAAATGCGCCGGCCAGTGCACGGCCTGAAACAAGGCAAATACGAATATCAGTGCCGTTTCGGCCGTCAAAAAGCGGAACAGGCGGCGCAGCGTAGTGCGCTTCAACGCGATATCCTGTTCGGCGTTATCGTTGCGCAGCTTGCGTTCGCGGGCAATTTCCTGGTTAATGTCGATCGGCGATAAAACTCCGGCTGTTGGACGGGTATTGCGGGATGGCCGCGCTGCCGGAGCTTTGTCACCCAGCTCTCCTGCCCGCTTGCGCAATGCAGCCACTACCGAGGCGCGTTCCGAAAGTGAATGTTTACCGCTCATGAGACCAGCCCCAGCTCTGCCAGCCGAATGCTCATCGCTACTACCGATACCTGAAATATCTGCGCCAGCTTTTCGATGTCACCCACACCCTGCCAGCCGTCGCGCACCAGGTCGGCCGGCATAAGCAAGGTCGCAGCGAACGTATTCGCCTCGCGTTCCAACTGCTCGGTAGACGAGTTTTCCTGACGGTACAGTATACGCGGACCGGCTAATGTATCTTCGCCGTCAATAATTGCCTTTTCTTTTTGAAGCACATCGGTGTGCAAAAAGTAATGGCCCAGCTCGTGGCCCAGGCTGAAATGCTGGCGAGTGCCTGGTTTGCTCGTGTTTATGAGCACAGTAAACTCATTATTTTCGTGCAGCGTCGCGCCGGATATCTGGTCGTCATCCAGCTCGGTAAAGTAAACTTTCAGATCGCTGTGGTCTTCCGTGATATTTTCGTATGGGAACGGCGCAACATGCTGCGGATTGTACGTAGCGGCAATCTCTTCGGCCAGGGCACGGATCTGTTCGATACTCATAGTACCTCTATTGTAGGCCCCCACGGCCGGACTGCGCAATCACCTTACTCCCAGCGGAAGACACGGAACGCAATCAGGTAGATAACTACCAACCATCCAAGTACAAAGGCCAGCTGCGTACCGATGTCGAGCAGGCTCTTGCCTTCGGTGGTCAACAGGCGGATACCGTCAATAACCGGGCTCAGCGGCAGGAAGTTAGTAACGCTCTGCAGCCACTCTGGCATTAAGAAGCGGGGGAAGAAGGTGCCGGACAGGAACATCATCGGAAATACGACAATGTTAGCCAACGGCGCTGCCTGCCGCTCGTTGCGCGCCCAGCCGCCAATTGCCAGGCCGATGCCCAATATCATCGTAATACTGAGTAATATCCACAAAATAATCGACGGCCAATCGCCTACGACATGCAAATGGAACACGGCTATTGCAACCATGAACATAATGCTAATCGACACCATGCCGATAATCGCCTGTGAGATCATCGTAGCAGTAAAATACTGCCAGACTTTTAACGGTGTAGTGTGCAAACGGCGCAGGATACCCTGCTTTTTAAGCTCCGGAAAGACATTGATCGGCCCAAAAATGCCTAAACCAATAATCGAAAAGCCAAGCAAGCCGGCGAATGTATAGTCAAACTGCGTCAGGCTCTTGTTGGCCTGCGCTTCACCTACTACCGTAAACGGCTCGCGAACGGCTACGATCTTACTGTTTACATCTTTGAATACGCCTTGCAGCAGGGCTACGAGAGTAGCACCCGCCTGCTGGCTGTTTTGGGTATAGAGCACTTTCGCTTGCCCGGAGGGGTGACCGCTGGCTTCCTGGCCGAAGTTGTCGGGCAGCACAATAGTGGCGTCCAACTGGCTGCGGGTCATTTTTTCTCGTGCCTGATCAAGCGTAGTCGCTTCCTTGTCGACCTTAAAAATCTTGTTGCCGGTTATTTGCTTGGTGAAATCTTTTGCGAATGTCGTCTGAGACTGGTTAATAACCGCTACACGAAACGATGTATCGTTATTGCGGCCAAATATACCGCCAAACACGAATAAGAAAATAAGCGGGAATAAAATGCCAAAAAACAGCGCCAGCCGGTCGCGGAAAAAACGTCGGGTATTAAGCCGGGCAAACACCCATACCGTAAACAATGCTTTTTTCATACCTACTCCCTTAACGCCTTTCCGGTGTAATCAATAAATACATCTTCCAGATTAGCCTGTTCAACGTGCTGCTTTTTCTTAAAGCCTTTGGCGAGCAGCTGCTTGATGAGATTCTTCGGCGAGTCGAGCGCAATAATTTTGCCTTCGTCCATAATTGCCACGCGGTCACACAGCAGCTCGGCCTCGTCCATATAGTGCGTAGTCATAATAACTGTCACACCCTTGTCACGGATATGCTGCACCAAATCCCATAGATTACGACGGGCTTGTGGATCAAGGCCGGTGGTCGGCTCGTCCATAAAGAACACTTTAGGGCGATGCACCAGGGCTGCGGCAATGCTGAGACGCTGGCGCTGGCCGCCAGAAAGCTGCTCGGCATAAGCT
>JARIHB010000165.1 GCA_029288515.1 Candidatus Saccharimonadota bacterium
CGTACTTTCAGTATAGAACCAGCCGGCAAGAAAACGCAAGCGTTTTGTTACATCAATCGTACCAATCGCCGTAATCGCTGTGGCGCAAGGTGTAAACATGCCACCACCACGCACGCCGCTCCTACGCCCCCAATGACATCCAGGGGCGTATGGACCCCCAGGTACAGCCGCGACCACGCTTCTGCCAACACAAAAAACACCAGCAGCACACGCCACGGCCATGACACAAACAGCCACACCGTCAGACACAGCGCAGTCAGCACCGATACATGCCCAGAAGGAAACCCTGGACCGTCTTGCGTGGCACGGAGCACTACCTCGTGCGTTAAGACAGCGGGGCGCCCTCTGTTTATGATATGTTCAATGATTGCTGCAAACGCATACGTCGAGCCAGCGGCTGCCGCATACTGCCAGGCCCGCAACCGAAATGCCGGTACAAGCAATAGTACAATAATCAGACCCAGGATACCCCATACCGCATCACTGAGCGGCCGGGCAATCTGCGCACCCACAAAATGCGGCAACGATACTCCATTAATATGCTTAAAAAGCTGCGCTTCCCATCCTGCCATGGC
The DNA here is from genome assembly GCA_029288515.1 of Candidatus Saccharimonadota bacterium. GTDB lineage: Bacteria > Patescibacteriota > Saccharimonadia > Saccharimonadales > UBA4665 > PMNU01. Next base: position 576 of record JARIHB010000165.1, read on the forward strand.
ATGCGTGTGTATAATTGCCAGCGCCGCTGAACCACTGAGCACCAGCAACCCGACAGCCAAAAGTACAATATACGGCAGCCGACTGAATTGTTTCTCTGGAGTATCCTCGTCAGCCGGTGGCTCGCCGGCAATGGAGCGCCGTTGGTTTTGGTCTTTCATTACTGTGTAGTATACCACCTGTAAGGTGGACGAATCGTAGCGTTTTTGTATGCAGCCTAACGACCGGATTCGGCTGGAACACGCTTATCGCGCATAGCCTGGCGCGACGCAATAATCGAAGCTACAATAACGCCGATACCGGCCAGTCCGGTTACCGCTTCCGGCACCTCAATAAATAAACTGAAGAATAGTATACAGGCCAGTATGCCGATAGTGTAGTGAGCGCCGTGTTCAATATATTTATAGTTGCCCAGTGTTTGCCGACGCACCATATAAACCGTTAACGACCGTACCCACAAAGCGCCGACGCCCAACCCGATGGCGATTAGCACGACGTCACTGGTAATAGCGAACGCCCCTAATACGCCGTCAAACGAAAACGTCGCATCCAGCACTTCCAGATACATAAAACTAATAAACGCCGCGATGCCGGTGCGGCCGGCGGCGGTCCTCATACGCTTCTCATTCCGCGCTTCCAGCACGCTCATCCAGTGCGTTACAGCGTGAATTACGCTAAACACTACCACGCCCGTTATACCGGCGACAGCCGTTTGGAGCCCGTGGTGGTTGGCTGGCAGCACGCTTATAATGCCCACCGCCGCCAGCACAATACCTGCCGATAGCCAGGCGTTCGCAAACCGCTTAAATGTACGCTCCGGCTTTTTAAGCCACTCCGTTTCTTGGTTGCTGTCAGCAAAAAAACTTAGCGCTAAAAGCAGCAAGAAGGCGCCGCCGAATGAAGATAACACAGGGTGTGCCTGGTGCAGTTTTTCAGCATATTCATGCGGATGGTGCAACGCTAAATCAAGTACCTCCTGCCAGCCGATGCCGGCCGTGATAGCAACAATAGCAATAGGAAACACGATGCGCATACCAAAAATGGCAATCATAGCACCCACCGTTAGGAACAACGTTTGCCACAGACGCGACATCTTTGCCAGAACCTTCGCGTTTAAAATAGCATTGTCAAAACTGAATGATACTTCCACAGCAATCAGCACCAAGGCAATAACCACGCCTATCGCACCCTTGCCGATTGCTACGCCCACTAACGCTCCCAGGGTGGCAAGCGTAGAAAACGCAAAAATACGAATGGGCGAACGGGAATCAAATAGCGACTTCATGCCCACCCAGTATACCCTATTCCGGCCAAGCTACCACCGTGTAGCACGCAGCGGCACTATCCATTCCACGACGACCGGCCCTTAAAACGGATAGCCTTTATAATCAACCCGTCCAGCAACAAATGGCTGAAGTACCCGGCCACCGCCGCGCCATACAGCAACGCGCCCAGAGTTAACGCATGTTTGTTATGCAAATATGGAATAAGCACAATAGGCGCCGGCACTAATACCATGGCCGCCTTGCTGTGTGTCCACCCGCGGTGCTTGCCGACGATCGGTGTCATCGCCAGCAGCCCCAAATAAGCCGCCGGCTCGAATTTGCCGGTCAGTATCAGTATGATCTCCACAATAAATGCCATACCGTAAAAAATATCCTGGCCTTTGCTGTTGGTGTCAATATCCGGGAACAGACCGAACAATATGGCAATCACAAACAGCCCGGCCGTCAATTGCCAGTCGGCCAACGAGCTGTTCCAGCGCTCCAGAATTGTGGTAGGCGTAAACTTTATGGCTGCCACATACGCCGTATTCACCACCACCGCACCGGCAATATGGCCTTTATATCCAGACATACCGCGAGTATAGCATAACCAGGTTAAGTGTCATAAACCAGACGCCAAAAGGTATTGTCTGTAAAAAATCTTACAGTATAGTGATAGGTACCTTGGTTATTTTTAAAAGCCTGGCAGAAAGTAACCATTCTATATCCGTGCCGGGAGCAGCGTATGGTGGGCCAGCTATACGCGGCTCTTTTTATTTTTGGCCGCAATGTACAGGAGAACGCATGCTATTAGCAAATCCAGAGGTTAGCGCGGCACAAATCGAAGGCATAATTCTTGCCGATTACGGTGAAATTGCCCAAGGCATGGGGTATAACCAGGCAGACGTTGCTGCAGCGTTTGCGCCGGGCCGGTCTGAGGATACCTACGCCACGCTTAACGTCAGGGGCATACCCTTCTCTTCATTTCGCTTTCAGACAGGAGTGCTAACTCCGGCTGACTGTAGCCGTGGGGGTGATGAGCTGTCGCCAGGCTGTCTCTTATACACATCTCCGAGCCCACGAGACGGAGCTACATCTCGTATG
>JARIHB010000167.1 GCA_029288515.1 Candidatus Saccharimonadota bacterium
CTCCAAAACCGGGTGTCGCAGGTTCGAGTCCTGTCTCCCCTGCCATGAAATAATTGTTCCACTTGCCAAATCGCGCGTCTGGGCGCGGTTTTTCATTAAAAGCAACATTACAGTTCAGAAAGCCCAAGCGCCCACTCACGCATGCCTTTTGGTGCAGATTCTATAGCAGCATAACGCGCAAATTGCTCTTGAGCTTCTTGCCGATGAAAACCCCCCTTTATCTCTTTGGGCCGACAAAAATATGGCTGTTCAACGGGCGGATGCCAGTGACTAAGTAGCTCGACAGCCCCATCATTTGGAGATTCGAGTGCAAACCACACCCGTTCAATACCTAAAGTTATCGCAGCCCCCAAACACATCATGCAAGGCTCCAGATTAACGGCAAGAGTAAGGGGTTCTGTACTCCGCTTAAATCCAATTTGAGTATCAGCTTCCAACATAGCCATAAGATCAGCGTGTACAATACGACGCCCTAGCTTTTGTTCTTGCGTATATCCGCGACCGATAACCTTGTTGCCTTGTAGCACAACGGCACCAATCGGCATTTCACCCAGTTTAATTCCTTCTTCGGCAACTTGCAGGGCGAGTGCAACAGCTTCTTCCGGCTTCATTTTATTTCTCCAATTCAGTGTTGAACTCAATTATATCAGTGGCGAGTAATTCGCGAATCTCGTCGACATCAACCTTCATCAATTCATCATCAAAAGTATGCAGATATGTTTCATTTGTATAATGAGAGTTACGTGAATATTCTATAATTCTTTTTGAATGTAAAGTGCTAGTATACGAAATATGGAAGGTCTTATTGATACTGCAAAAGCAATTGCATCTGCTGCCCCAGGAAAGTGTGATGGTTGCTATATGGTAGAACTTAAGTCTCAGGCACTGGCACGAGCCATATTGCGAAGCGAACATACGATAGATGAAGCACGTGCAGGAATTGCACAAGATATTGGACAAAACTGTGTTCGTGGAGTTGTAGAATGTCCCGCTGAAAGTTGCTTCCCCGAGCCCAACAGCTGCTCCTACTCTCCTATAATGGTTCAAAATTAATCCTCGGCTTCATCACGTAGTAGCTTGTATACTTCTTCAAGCTCAAAGTTACTGTCGTCATCAAAAGTTCGATTCCAGAGCTGACACCCCTGCCAATACGCTTATACTTAAAAGGCTTCATAATGAAGTCTTTTATTGTTTTATGAAAGCGCGGATCTACCTGCTTTAATAGTTTTGCCCACAGTAAGTCGGGTTTATGCAGTCTGCGGTCGGTACCATCTACATACCTTAAGCTGCTCCGTTTCATAGTGGTCAATCCGGGTGACAAAGCCGTCAATTGTATTAAGAAGCCGCAGATGTGATTCACGAAGATCTATCAACTGCTTTTCCACTCCTCCTAAACGCGTCTCAAGGTTGACTGCCTTCACTTCAAGTGTATTGAAGCGGGCATCGACTTGCTGCGCAAAGCTGCCAATAATATCGGATAAATCAGCGACGGCTTTATCTACAATTACTTGTACTTCTTGTTTTGTGGCATACGCGCTCATACTCAAATTATACCTCACTTTACTTTAAGGGTACCGCAAGATTAAACGGCGTTGCTGATAATTGCAAGCGTTACATTAGGTTTGATGTTTGTACTTTTGGCGGGTGATGCGATTAGAGGTATCATAAAGAAAACGTAAGGGGCACGGCATGAGTAAACACGAACCATGTGACATTGTACTAGAGGGCGGCGGCGTAAAAGGCACCGGATTGGTCGGGGCGTTGCAGCAGCTTGCAGACGCCGGGTATCAGCCGCAGCGCGTGGCGGGCACAAGTGCTGGTGCGATTGTGGGATCCCTACTGGCAGCCGGCATGTCACCCGACGATATGGTGGCGACCATGCAGCAGTTGGACTATGCGAAATTCCAGGATGAGGGCTTCATAGATAAGCTGGGCCTGCCCGGCAAAGTAACGTCGCTGGTATTTGAAAAAGGCGTGTACGAAGGCAAGTATCTTCAGTCTTGGCTGGCTGCACAATTGGAAGGCTTGGGCGTTCGCACGTTTGCCGATCTTAAACTGACTGATGCATGGGCACAAGAACTGCCGCCCGAACAACGTTATAAGCTGGTCGTCATTGTGTCGGACGTAAGCCGCGGACGCCTGGTACGCCTGCCATGGGATTACGCCAGCTATGGGTTAGATCCGGATGAGCAGTTGGTGGCGCATGCCGTGCGGGCCTCTATGTCCATTCCTTTCTTCTACGAACCGGTTACCCTAAAAGGCAATTATCTGGTAGATGGTGGGCTTTTATCTAATTTTCCGGTGGCTATTTTTGACGACCATACGCCATGGCCGACCTTTGGTATAAAGCTATCAGCCAAGGCTGACGCACTCACCAAAATGAACCCGGTAACTAACCCATTACAATATGCTATGGCCATACTATCTACTGCCACGAATGCTCACGACGCAATGCACATCGACGATCCGTGCACGCAAATGCGCACTATATTCGTCGATACTTTTGATATTAAGGCTACTGATTTTGCTATTTCCAAAGCAGATCAGGCGCGCCTTCTGGAGAGCGGCCAAAAATATGCGAAGGCTTTCCTGAAAACGTGGGACTTTGCGAAGTACAAGAACACATGTGAGAAAAAGTAGCAGCTATAGTAGTCCCATATTTTCAATGTAGTTGACGATCTGCTTTTCACCGCCACCGCCTAATAAGACTGTCCTATCGGCGACAATGGCCGCTTGAAACATGGGTAAATCATCTAAAAACTGTTTGAGCCAGGCGGCGGTCAGGCGAGGCTTGTTCATGCCAAAGCCATGTGCGCCAATAACGTAGGCATTCATATGCTGTTCATAGAGCGGCAGTGGCATTGCGTACACCGGTATGCCAAGATACATGGCCTCTGAAAGCAGGGAATGCCCGGCGGTAGAGATAATGCCGCTGCAGCGGCCCAGCTCGCGTTCCATGGCCGCGTCGCCATGAGAGTAGAGGTGTACATTGTCGGGCTGGCGAGGCATAGTTTTGGCCGCAACTGCCGGCAAAAACACATGGAACTGATAGGTTGGCCGAGTTCTGAGCACGGCAAGCAGAGCGTGGTACGACTGTTCTAGGCCTTTCTGGGCGGTAAGATATACAAGCATAGTGCGGGGGTCGCGGCGTGGACTCTTTAACGTGCTAATGTCGTGACGAAGCACCGGTGGCACAATTTGCACCGTATCACCCGGTAAGGTATTTTTCGTGTCTTGCGATACAGCAAAGAATGAACAGGCCATCCTGGCTGCAGCCTTTGGGAAAAACATGCGCAAACGCATTACTTCGTCGATATATCCTTGGCCGTTGAGCGTGTGCGGGAACATGCCGTGCAGATATTTGCTTTGCTGGTCAATGGTAACAAGCGGAATATCGTAGGCGTAGGCCAGCTGAGCGCTCACTGGCTCGTAGTCGCTAATGACGAGGTCAGGCGTGCCGTAGGCGGTGGCAGCGGTGTGCAGGGCGAGGCAGTTAATATATGCACTGTTTTCGGTAGCCGATTGTTGCAAGTATGCTGACGCTGCAAAATTTATCCCAGTGGGAGTGCCTTTGTAGAAGGGTACAGAAACAGGGGCGATGGTTATATACTGCTGGCCGGCAAAGTGCTTTTGGTAATAGGCCAGGCTTGTACCGTACGCTAGAATAACAACGTTATACTGACGAGCAAAGTGCGTAATAAGCGGCAGCTGACGGTACAAATGGCCGTTTGCAATACCACATACGCCAAATAGGATAGTGCGGCGTTTCATAGTCTGGCCACCTGTTCGGCTATAAAACTGCCGCTGCCTGTACCGCGGAATGCCGCAACAGAGCCTAGACTGTGGGCCAGCTGGGCTGCCAGATTGCGGTAGGTTTCAGCCTTCACCTCGCCTACATGTACACCGTGGCCGGTGGCACCAATAACTGCAGAACGAACAGTGTCAAGGGCATAGGGATAAAAATCATGAAGCGCACTGAGGGGCGAAAGTCTTTCCCAATGAGGTGCGGTGTCGTTAAGACGTATAAGGGCAATGGAACCAACGCGGGTTACGGCACGCGGCGCATAATGCTCAGGCGGCAAACGGAAGGCGGTGCGATCGCCGTAGGTTGTATGTTCGGTGGCACGCAGGCCGGACTGCAAAAAATCCTGGGTACGTAATGTTACCGTTTGTGTGCCTGCAATGGCGTGGAGTGTGTCGGTTTCATCAAATGCCAGGAGTGTAGTATTGCCAGAAAAGAGGCGTTGGTTATGGTCGCGCAGCAAGCGCATGGCGGTTGACGTCTTGCCTGCGCCGCTATGCCCAGCCAGCACCGAAAGATTGTTGGCGTGTTTAGTAGCGGCGGCGTGAGTAGGATAGATACCCTTTGCCAGCCATAAGTGGCGTGCGACACCATATAGTAAGTAGGGTATATCAGCAGCAAAGTCGTTCTGCCAGGTATCACGTACGACTACGTCCGGCCCATCTTGCCACAGCCCGCGAGTCTCGGATTCTTCATGATGAATAGTGGCGTCTACGTGCACAGGTGTTTCCTGCAGCAGCTGTCCGCCTGGCAGATAAGCGCCTAACAGCAGCTCTTCACGTTTACCAACAGGCACGTCGCCAGTACTAGTCAGGCCGATAGTTATATCACCGGGCAGATTGATATAATGCTCAGTTTGAGTGCGCATGTCTCTTCCTTGTGCCGCCTAGCTGGATAATGTGGTGTGTAATATCGGTGATGCCGCCATGCCCGAAGGTATCCAGGAGCGCGGTACTGGCGCTGGTGCGGCGGTTGGCAACTGTTGCTATAGTTTGGCTTATGTGTGATTTCCAATGCTCTTGGACAGTATGGCCCGATAGGCTGTGAACATTGCGGGTAATTGCCTGTAATACCGCAGGCTGGGGAGCGGAGTACGTAACCGGCATGCCGAAGCCGGCCCAGTCCAGGCGTGCGTCGATAGCGTCGTGGGCTTCTAATATATCAATTTGCTGGCCCTGGCTATCGTTGGCTGGAGGCAACCAGACGGTGGGAATAGAAAAACGGGCGGCGTCATATATATTGCCAAGACCGGGCGTCATACACGCATATGCCGTGTGGGCCAGTATTTCAAGCATGCTGGAACGGGTGTAGGTGCGGCCGGCCGGATTATTAAGGCCAGCGGCAACGGACTGGCTAGTAGCAATGATTACCTGCTCGCCAGTGGGCAGGTGTGGCGTAAGCATAGCAATAACTGCCCGGGCGTAGCTGGTGGCATCGGCAGGGCTCCAGTAGGGGTTTTGCAGGCCGCCGAGATTAACGAGTATATATGAACGTTTTGATGGCCGCGTCGGCGCAGACACAATGGGTGGCACGACACGTGCGTTATTAAAGCGCAGGTGTTCGCGGCTGAGCCGCTCTCGCACACCGTAAAAATTTTGCGCCAAGTAGAGGTCGGCTGCTTTCGCAGCTGCAGGGATTTCCGGCCAATACCAAGTGAGGGGATCGTATATAACCGTTGTTATACCAGCATGCTGGGCAAGTGCCGCCATAGAGAAGTCCAATGCCGTTACAAATATATCGTACTGTGTGCTTAGACGCGCAAAAAGCGCCTGTACATCTGCGGCGTCCTTATTGGTTATGTCGTAGAACGTTGTATATGCAAGCGGACGTTGTAAATCGGTGCTGTGACCGGCGCCAATGTAGGCAATTGATGAGCAGGCAGGCTGTAACGCGGGGAATAATGAAGCAATCGCTGCACTGGGCCCAAAACCGAATGCTTCGGCGTTCAGTAGAACACGCAATTTACGTGTCATATTGCTCCTGGCCGTATAGAAGGCGGCCGAGTTTAGTTAGCTGTTCCGGCCTGCGCACCGCCGCTAAAGCCTCCGGGTGAGTGTAGCGCGGCCGCATACTGGCATGCATAAGCGCATCGCGCACGTTGCGGCCGACGCCCGTTATAAAGGCGTCAGTACGTTCGGCAACAGCACCGGGGTCATATCCGCAGGCCGGTCCGGCCGCCACCAAGGCTGTATAACGCGTATCATCAGAGAGATTAGCGGTGTTTGCATGAGTGGTACGGCTGTCCCAACTTACCAGGTCGCCCGCCCTTAGCGGCAGCGGCTGGGCATATTTTTCAAGACTGCGGGCAATGAGCTGGGCAGTGTCGAGCTCCACATACTGGCCGTTATTTTTTGCCATAGGCGCGTACTCGCCAAAGTGTTGTTTTGATCCTGGCACGGCCACAAACGTACCACGCTCGATAGGACAGTCAACCAGCGCCAGTACACCTTGCATTGTACGGAAATCTTTGTGCACATTCGGATTTTGATCTACATGGAGTGGTAAGGCGGCTGACTCAGCGTGCTGCGGCAGTTTTACCCCGTAGCGGTCAAATGTGGTCCACAAATCATGCCTCCCCCAGATAATCACATGGTGCAAATACACGCGGACAGCTTGGCGCAGTTGGGCGAGCGCAGCACTGTGGTAGACCTCAAAAAAGCCGCGGGTAAGTATTGGTACATCATTGGAATCAACCGGCAGATTGTCAAAGGTTTCAGGCCGAGTAATGTCACAACGCCCCTCCGACAGCGCATTAATAGTGCCCTGGACGTCGTAGATAGCATTGTGGCGATCGTGTGGCGTAACTACCGCCCGGCTGGCTATTACGCCATAACGCGCCCACTGAGTGAACATCTCTGGTTCGTCCTGGAGCGGATCAAATGCATGTATGTACCCGTCGGAATTTAGGGGGTATTGGCCGGTCTCGCCACTCAGGGTGCTGTATTCGGCATAGCGCTCCTGTACTGCGGGCAACGCACAACGCACCGCCAGGTGATTAACAAGTTCACCATAGGCATCGGTGGTTGGCGCTTCATCAATGTGTTGTACAAGCTCCCGGGTTTGATTGGTAACGATAGCTGCCTCTGCGTACATTGCACTCCTTTTCCTAACGGATGCGATAAAGCATCGTTTCACCTGTACGATAAGCTAAACAGGCCTCCTAAAATAGATAGAGCGTTTTGAGTCAAATTGATTTGAGCGACATCCTTTGAGGGAGAGGGTACGATTAGCCTTCCTTTGCAGTATAATTACTAGCTTGAAGCGTAATAACAGGCGATCACTATGAGCTACGAAGACGCGTACGGAGAAAATGCCGACATCTTTTATGGTGGCATGCCGAACCCCAAGATAGAGGAGCGGCGGGCGCTCTTGGCGGCACATCCAGAGCTGCGACTGCGGGTCGATCCGGACCCGTTGTGCGGAATTATACCTTTTGCTGCCTTTAAGTGTGCGCCGGGGTCATCTGTGGCGCGTGACGAAGCTATCCAAGGGTCGGATATAGACGGCGGGCTTGTGGTATCGCACCAGCCAACGTCGGCAGAAGCAGAAATCGCATTTATTGACGAATTGCGCGCCCAGGGATTTGAAGTGTATCATCCCAGTGAAGTGAGTGCAGCTAACGCCGCATATGAGGATGCGCTGGCACGTGGTGCCGAACCTACGGAGTACGACCAGCTGCGCAGCAACCGTATAGACCTAGATTTGAAACGCGTAGACTTTATACCAGAGGATGAGCTGCGTTCCGCTGACCCTTTCGGTCACCCTGGGAGTACATATAAATATGGCTATACCATAGCCGAATGCCCGGACCAGGAGTAGCACAGAAATAACGTAGCATAGAACTATTGTTCTAAAAGAATTTTTATTGTATAATAAATTATTATGTCATCCCTTGATGGGGCTGCAAGCCCAGAGTTTGCTCACCGTCGTGCCGTGCCCGAAGCTTGGCCCGGCTTGCTTGAACGCGCGCAGAGTCTAATAGACAGCTCACTGGGACACGATGGGAATCCCGTTCAATCGCCGGACAATATCGATGCAATGCACGCCGCTATCGCCGGGCTAGATAATGAGGCATTGGAAGCAAATCGCTTTTATGGGCTCGGGATGGCCTTATGCCACTTTGCCCGGCATCTAAGCGACCCCAACATACACAGCCGCATTGTAGACGACGCCGTGTCCGAGCTGCAATTTCGAGCAAGTCAGGAAGGCGACCCCTATAAGCCGGGCATGCAGGTAAGCCGTATCGGTGGGTACAGTAAGGAAGAAAATCCTTGGGACGAAATTTCCCATATGTCGGTCGACGGCCTGCTGCCGGCGCAGCGGTTGCTGGCCGAAAGTTTATACGCAGCGCATAATATACGATCCGCTCGCGAGCCGGACGCGGTTGATACGTTTACGGAAGTACAGGCGCATGGTTATAGCTTTATAGCGGAAAGCCTTGCGAGCAATGCTGATGCTGGCGTCAGTCTGGTGCTGAAGCGGGGGCTTATGGCACGTGCGCCCCAAGGGGTTGAAGATGTGACGGTGAATGAATGCATTGACCGTGCCGAGCTCCCCGCCTTTATTAGCAGACTCCGCAAGCCTGCCGTGAGCCTTGCTCGTACCCGGATCGACGAAATCCAGTATATCGGCTCGGAGGATTATCATCCTATCCAGGATGCTGAAGGTGTCGATAGTAAAGGCGACTGGACTTTCGACCGTAGGTATCTCGATACCCCTCCCACTGAGAATCCCGACTTACTATATACTACTCGTCTGGAGTGTCCGGCGATACAAGTACCCGGCCTGATCCCGCTTGTTAGCGGTTATGCGGCTGATATTGTACGAGTTGCGGACCAGGCGTTCACTGAGACGTATGTGCGGACTGAGGGCGCTGAGCCCACAAAGTATGCAGACCCTGGTGACTATAGACACTATATCGATGAAGTCTAACATTCTATTGCGGTCGCCAATATTGTGACATAAGATAGTGCCTAAGTAGGAGATACCTGTATATGATCCAGCCCGAGGGCTGCCTAACAAATGAGCCGGAAGGCTTGTTGTCGAACAATGAACGTGCCCAGGCTGCTATAGACCTGCTTGACGAACGGCTTGCCGTGTTTGAAGAAGCGCTTGTAGAAAGGGCAGATAGGTATATGATGGGCGCTGAACTTATAGCTCAAGCCAAAAAGGGTGACCAGCGAGGGCTCCCTCGTGATTTCTGGCTAGACGACAGATGGGCGTACGATTACGCTGCAGCGCTCGGCCAGGGGCGGCATATACGATTGTGGCTCAATGATGGATTGGTGTCACCGCCTGAGGGGGAGGCTGTTTTTAGAGATCAAAGGCTCTCGGCATATGAAGTCGCCAAACTACTCTACCAGATTGATCCAAGTAACAACACTCAACTGCGGGTGGCGATAGGCTGCCTGCCTAGGCTGCTGCCAGACGTACAGAATTTCCAATACGATTTCAGCGGTGTTGATAGGTCTGAGAAGCTGATGACAGCATTTTTAGAAAGCGAGGGTCTTTTTGAAGAAGGTCGTACGAGCGTAGTGCGGCTAGCCGATTATAGTGATAAAGGTAAGCTGTTGATTAATAGCTTAGGCGCGCACGGATTAGGCGCGGTGACAACCGACTATCACCCTGGCCAAATGACCTTTAAGCCAACGGGATGGTTACAGAAGTGGATGCATCTCTACGCTGGAACAGTGAGCGAGTCAGGCATAATACCTCTTGGCCCGATGCTCCGTTCAGACGACCAACAATTAATGTATAGCGTCGCCTTACGAATAGCACCTATGCTCGAGGAAGCAAGCTCTCATAGCGATATGCAAATAGTAGTAGGGAATCATTCTGATTACACGATGGCGACTATTCTGCGCGGACTCAATGTCATACGCCGTAATAACATTCACCAGGTGTACTCGGTGCCCGCCTTTCTCGGTATACCCAAAGGTTATACGTTCCCGGCATTTCGTATTGGGCATATGCTTAAGCACGAGCTGGAGAGTTACGTTTTGGCTGCAGCGCGCTACCATTCGTTTGGTAATTTTGAAGCAGCGCGCTATGCAGAGATCAATTATGAACCTATGAGGCCTCAGGATACGGAAATTAAGCGGGTTGCGCTGGAAGCTGAAGATGCAGTGATGGGACAGCTCGGCATCGACCCCGCCAAACCCGACACATTACTGAAAGATTTTGAGGCGGCTCACATCTGTATAGGCAGCAATATGTATCCAGTAATGATGCGTGAGCGTCTGAGCAGCGGCGCTATACTTGGAGTCGACATAGCGCCTGCCGCGAAATCGTACGTGGAACAATTGAGGGACGGTTATCATCGTGTTATGTGGACGCAGCACGAGCAGGATATCAAGCAGTCGGCGTGGAAGCTTGGCAAAGACCCGGCTGCATTTGAGGGCTCGTTCCAACGGGCGATAGATAAGCTCCATATAGTGATAGATGATGCCGGCAAGCTTCCGGAGCGATCATTCAGGCTAGTGGAGATGCATTTTGGCGCTGAGGCTACCGGGGAAACGCGCTCCAATTTTTACAATATGTTACGTGCTATAGAAGGATCGCTTAAAGATGACGGCATATTCGAGGCGATCTTTACAATTAATAGCAGCGATGCGTGGCCTGATGGTAAAAATGAGCTACCTGCCACGGTCCTCGACGAAAGAGACTACGATCTCGCCTTGATCGATAGCGGATTTGACATAGTAGATAAGGTACCTATCGGGACAGATCTGCCTGATGAGCAGAAGCTACGGCCGGGGGAAGATTTTATCTATTATCGCTGCCGATTACGCCGAAATACTTCGCAGTAGGTGTTATGTGCCTATCTGGAAGAGAAGGTAGATATACTCGACCAAAAAATCGATTGGAGGCGGGAGCTGCATAGATAACATAAAACCAGTATAGTAGGAGCATGTACAAAGCCGTTATATTTGACTTCTTCGACGTTATACGTACCGATGCATATAAATCCTGGCTGACAGCCAACAACGTAAAGAATAAAGCCGCTTACCTGGAGATAGCGCGACAGCAGGACCTAGGCAATATTACTGCTGTCTCTTATACACATCTCCGAGCCCACGAGACGGAGCTACATCTCGTATG
>JARIHB010000171.1 GCA_029288515.1 Candidatus Saccharimonadota bacterium
TTCTATAGCCACGACGCTTCCCTATTCGAAATCAAGCCGCGGCTGGTGGTAAAACCCGCTGATAGTAAAGACGTGCAAACCATCGTACAACTGGTTAGCCGCCTTAAAAAAAGCATTCCGTACCTGTCGCTTACGGCGCGCTCGGCCGGCACTGATATGTCGGGCGGTGCTATAAACGAAGGCATTATTCTGGACTTTACCGCCCACTTTAACCGCATCAGTAATGTAACAACCACCGAAGCACATACGCAGCCAGGCGTGTACTACCGCGATTTTGACGCTGAAACGCTCAAACATGGCGCGTTGATGCCGGCCTACCCGGCTAGCCGCGATTTGTGTACCGTGGGCGGTATGGTAGCCAACAATTCCGGCGGCGAAAAGTCGCTGGAGTACGGCAAAGTAAAAGACTTTGTAAAAGAGCTGAGAGTAGTGTTTACCGACGGCAACGAATACACGGTCAAACCTTTAAAACGGGTGGAACTGGTACGGAAGATGGCTCAGAAAGATTTTGAGGGCCGTCTGTATAAGCAGCTGTTCGATCTGGTCGAAAAGAATTACGATGCTATCAAAGCTGCCGAGCCACAGGTCAGTAAAAATTCGATGGGCTATAACCTGTGGTATGTATGGGATCGTGAGACCGGCATCTTTGACCTTACCAAGCTGATTGTCGGTTCCCAGGGAACACTCGGCCTAGTAACCGATATCAAATACCGCCTGGTGCCACGCCGCGCACATTCCGGACTGCTGGTGTTGTTTATGCGCACTACCGATCAGCTTGGTGAATTAATAAATACTGTACTGGCACATAAACCGGCTTCGTTTGAGTCGTTTGACGACACTACATTGTTACTGTCGATTAAGTTTATGCCGTATTTTTTGAAGATGTTGGGCCTGCGTAGGTTCATCAAGCTGCTATTCAGCCTGATTCCTGACGGCGTACAGTTGTTGCGGGGCATTCCTAAGATGGTGATGATGGTCGAATTTAACGGCAGCACCGAGGACGAGGTGCGCGAAAAGATTAAAGCGCTGCATCGTGAGCTGGCACACGTCCGTGCCCGCTATGAGATTAATGGTTTCGAGGAAGATCCTACTGAAGGTAAGTCTGAAAAGTTTTGGATCATGCGCCGCCACAGCTTCAATCTGCTGCGGTCTAAAGTGAAGGAAAAGCACACAGCGCCGTTTATTGACGACTTGATTGTCAATCCGCCATACCTGCCGGAGTTCCTGCCGCGTCTGCGCAAGATCATTAAGAAGTATAAGCTATTTGCCACCGTACAGGGGCATATCGGTGATGGCAATTTCCATATTATTCCCCTCATGCAGATCGAAAAACCCAAAGAACGCGCCAAATTACTGCCAGCCATGAAAGAAGTTGATGAGTTGGTCCTGAAATACAAGGGTTCGCTGAGCGGTGAACACAACGACGGCCTGGTGCGCGGTCCATGGCTGGAGCAGCAGTTTGGCAAGAAGACACTGGCGTTATTTAAACAAACAAAACACATTTTTGATCCTGACAATATCTTTAATCCGCACAAGAAGGCCGATGCCGACTGGGATTATAGTTTTTCACACATCCGCAAAGAATTTTAGCGATCATGTGGTAACTAAAAAACGCCCGCATGCGGGCGTTTTTTAGGCTAGTATTACAACTAGTAGCGGTTGCCGCCGCGGTTATTGTCGCGGCCACCGCGACTACCCATGTTGCCAGCGGGGCGGCGTTCGCGGTTTTCTTGCGGGCGAGCCTCGTTAACGGCTACAACTCGGCCATTAAGCTCTTTGCCATCGAACATCTTGATGGCTGCTTGAGCTTCTTCATCAGTGCTCATTTCAACAAAGCCGTAGCCCTTGCTGCGGCCGCTTTCGCGGTCAATGATAACCTTGGCAGATACAACCGTACCGGCTGCTGCAAAGGCTTCTTTAAGTTGGTCGTCGTCCACACCATAACTGAGTGAACCGATAAATAATTTGGTTGCCATTGCGGCTTATCCTCTTTCTTTCACCGAGGTAAGCTGGCGGTGCCAGTTAGCTGCTCCTCAAGCGAGACATTAATACTATCTAGAACGGTTACAATATAGCAGCATAACTATCTAGCATTTGCAGTATAACACAATAAAAAACTATGGCCCTAGCGTTTGTTGCCGGGCCATAGGCCATAGATTAGGTAGCCAAGGGCGCGGGAGCGCCCTACATTACTCCCGCGCTTCTACTATGTAGTCTGGTACGGTGTCAATCCGGAAGCGTTTATACGCCTTAATAGTACGAGCTTTAGTAAGTGTTTTTAGTGAACGATACGAGCGTGACATAATATAAACCCTTATCTCCCTATGTGTTACATTGTTGCGGACATGCCCTATTGTTATACCGAGCGTTTATGCAACATATGATGTATTGTGCCAATGAAATCCAAAACGGTTCGTAGTACGGAAAATGTCATTTGTTTCGCGTGCGGCGAGAACGCCTTTTTCTTGTATGCTGGGCTTCAGCTCAGGAAATTCCTGCATTTTGCGATCCATAAAATTGCGGATCCGATGTGTTAATTCTTCGTCGTTCAATCGTTTCATACGTGTCTCCTTTAATAATGTCTATTACATTGCTGTTTGGATTTTACGTATTACTTCCGTTTGACTGGCATAGTGCTAACTTGTTAATGTCCCTCCCGTCTCGGATACCTTTATAGTACAAAGCATTACCATCACAAACAGTGAACAAACATGCAAAAATAGTGTTAAAATTTTTATATATCCGTGGGAACACTGCTGCGATGCTATACTATACCTAGTAACTTACAGAAGGCCTGGCAGATATGGATGATTTTTTAGAGGCAATCCGCCCTTCCTCGGTGACTCGCACGTTTAAGAAACGGAGCATATTGTTATACCAGGGTGAAGTGCCGCGCGCTGCGTTTGTGCTTTTAGGCGGCGTTATAAAACTCTATACCTTAAATAATGCCGGCGAAGAACAGGTGGCGGCGTTTTATGTGCGGGGTGACATTTTTCCTGCGCCCTGGATTTTTGGAAAGTCATCAAGCACGCTGTACTACTACGAGGCGCTTACCGACTGCGAGGTGCTGACGCTGCCTAAGGATGACTTGCGCCGCGTGATTGCCAGCAGCCCGGCATTTACCGACCTGATGCTTGATTACTTTGCTACAAACTATACCGGCTTGATGATGCGCGTTACTGCTTTGGAGCAATCGCGCGCCAGTGAAAAAATTATGTTTACTCTTTACTACCTGTTATTCCGCTATGGCAAAGAGATAAAGCCAGGTGTTTATAGCGTGGAAGTGCAATTAACACAAAGTATTATCGCCAGTTTGGTAGGCCTCACGCGTGAAACAACTGCCACTGAGCTGGGCAAGCTGCGCCGCGCGAAAGTACTTAACTACAGTGCGCAAACGTATACCGTTAACAAGGCTGCTCTGGAGCGCACCTTGGGCGAAGACAACTTTGCCGATCTGAACATACGGTAACTGGAGGGTATGATATGGGAGCGGAAGGGTCGAGTGATTTTGAAGGACAACTTGAGCCTGAAAACCCGGATGAGCCTGTGCGCCCAGCAGGTTTTGGCCCGAGTGATTTAAACCCGGATGTCGGCGGTCGTGGTCTACCCGCTGTAGAGTCTGGGATTGAGGTAACGCGTCTCGCTGAAGACTTAACCAGTATGCACTATACATTTACCTTCCCGGGTATGGATATACCGCCGGCCACAGCCCGTATTGTCGTTAACGAACGGGGCGATGTCATTGAGCCGGATGATGCTCCGCCGGAGCGTCCGTCGCCGTTTCCGTTCAGACAGCCATTCGATGGAACATACGAGGTACCCTCTATAGACGAGCAGCATAAGGCCGGCAGACTGTTTAATGATATTCATGAGACTGTGTTTAGTCTGGATCCGGGCAATGTGGCCAGGACAGTGTGGTTGCCTGGAATCGCCACCAGTACGTTCGGCATGGAAGATGTCGCTATCAAGATTACAACGTGCGACCCGGAAAGCCTCTTCGCTGAGAGTATGGGGAGAAGGCTTATCAGTATAGAGGAGCAGGCTCCCAGCGATCAGACAGGTCATATAGTGCATTATCACCTTGGCGATGATAATATCATTCGGCGGTGGGATGCCGTGAGGCCGACATTTGCAGACGAAATCCGTCAACTGTGGAAGTTCAGGCAGCGCAGACGGGAGGCTACCCTACAGGACCCGAAAGCGCCACAGGCCGCAG
>JARIHB010000192.1 GCA_029288515.1 Candidatus Saccharimonadota bacterium
CCTTATCGTCGGCAGCGTCAGATGTGTATAAGAGACAGGTGCTGACGCCCGAGTACGGCAAGCTGCGCGTGCTGGCGCGCGGTGTGCGTCGAGTAAAATCGAAGCTGGCCGGCGGTATCGAATTGTTTAGTGTGAGCGAGGTGGCGTTTATAAAGGGCAGAGGTGAGATAGATACACTGGTATCCACGCGGTTAGTGAAGCATTACGGGCATATCGTGCACGATCTGGAACGCACGATGACGGCTTATGAGTGCATCAAGCAGCTGAACCGTATTACCGAAGATGAGGCCGAAGCCGCGTACTTTACGCTGCTGCAACAGGCGTTTGGTGCGCTGGATAATGCGACGATTCCGCTGCCATTAGTTACCGTGTGGTTTGCTGCGCAGCTGCTGCGCCTGGGTGGATTTACACCCAACCTACAGACGGACTCCAAAGGGAAAAAACTGCAGCCGGGCGAGGGGTACGATTTTAGCTTTGAGTCGGTATGTTTTGATGCCTCAAGCGGACAAGGGCGTTTTACGGCTGAGCACATTAAGTTTCTGCGATTGCTGTTTGCCGGGCATCAGCCGGCGGCCCTGGTTAAGGTGCAGGGCGGTGACCGGTTAGTGCAGGCCATTCTTCCTCTGGTGACCACTATGCGTCAGACCTATCTTCAGGTATAATGCACCCCTGAAAGGCAATAAAAATATGAGTGACATTTCCCTTGAGGACATTGCAAGTTTAGCCAAGCGCCGCGGGTTTATTTACCAGGGCTCGGATATTTATGGCGGTTTGGCCGGAACATGGGATTATGGCCCCTTGGGTGTTGCTTTAAAGCGCAACATCGAGCAGCTGTGGTGGAAGACGTTTGTGGATGACCGCGATGACATGTACGGCATCGACTGCGCCATTTTGATGAATCAGAGGGTGTGGGAAGCCAGTGGCCACACTGGCGCCGGTTTTGCCGATCCGCTCGTGGAAGACCTGAAGACAAAGAAGCGCTACCGCGCCGACCACTTGCTGGAAGAAAACGGGGTCGAAAACCCGGAAGTAATGACCTACGACCAAATGGACGCAGCCATCGCCGAAAAGGGTATTAAGAGCCCGGACGGCAACGAGCTCAGTAAGGTGCGCCAGTTTAATATGATGTTTGATACTTACGTCGGCCCGATCCGCGACGATAGCGCCAAGTCGTACCTGCGGCCGGAATTGGCGCAGGGCATGTTCGTGAATTTTAAGAATGTGGTGGACAGTTTTTATCCGAACCTGCCGTTTGGTATAGCCCAGTCCGGCGAGGTGTTTCGCAACGAAATTTCGGCCCGTGAATTTATTTTCCGCGTACGCGAATTCAACCTGATGGAATTTGAATACTTCATTCATCCTGATACCTGGGAGGAGCGCTTTGAGCACATGCGCGAGCAGTTCTACAAATGGACGGACATGCTGGGCCTGAAGCGCGAAGACATTCATGAGTTGGAAGTGCCGGAAGAAGACCGCGCCCACTACAGCAAGCGCACCATCGATTTTGAATATGCATTCTCGTTTGGTACTAAAGAAATCGGGGCGATTGCCTACCGCACCGATTTTGACCTGAAAAACCACATGCAGCACTCCGGCGTAAACATGGAATACACGGTGAAGGGGACAAACGAGCGCTTTGTGCCGCACGTTATCGAGCCGACCTTTGGGCTGGGGCGTCAGCTGCTTGCCGTGCTTGCCAGCTCGTACACGGTTGACGAAATTAACGGCGAAAAGCGCACGGTGCTGAAGCTGCCGAAGCACCTTGCGCCGGTTAAGGCC
>JARIHB010000008.1 GCA_029288515.1 Candidatus Saccharimonadota bacterium
GGCCAATCCCCGGCAGCACCCCCAGAGAAAACTCCTGAGAGTAAACAGACTGCCGAACAACCAAAGGACACCTCGGCCGAAAAGCCCAAAGAGAGCAACACAACTACCGCAGACGGGGTCGCCGGGCAGAAACCAAATACGCCGCGAACCGTCGAAACGCAAAATGTATCCCGTATCCAGCTCGCCACCGGCGGCCAGGCGCCCTGGAGCATGTTTGCTGTCACTACTCTAGCGACGGTGGCAATTGTTGTGTTCATACTGCGCCATGCATTATTCTGGCACCGCGCGCTGGTAAAAGGTGAGGCATTCTTCATGCATCACAAGTTTTTGGATATCGCCCTAGTGGGCGTGAGCGTACTCGGGTACATCTTAACCCGCTCAGCCGGCGTTATCCATTAACACCGGCAGCCCTATTCCTCTTGATAAACAAAGCATAAACGCTATATATTAAATATAAAGGTGGGAGAGGGGTAATAAGTTAAGAATGTCTCTATGGCGTGATATTCAGCCGGTGTCTTATAGCTCGCAAAGAGCCGTGTCGCCGCGCCGGCCGGTAGTTCAGCCCGTGGCTGCGCGCACCCCCCGGCAACCCTCATCCCTTCCCTCCACCCCAGTCACAGCCCCGCGTACAACAATACGTGTACGTATTAGAGTGCGTGTACCGCGCTGGCTAAGAATCGCTGTGAGCATCAGTAAAACACGACACATGCGTGTGGCCTTCGCGGCCATGGCCGTCATTCTGGTCTTTATGGAAATAATGCCGGTGGTGCAGCCTTCATTAGGCAAGCAAACATATGCCATGGGCGGCGCTGAATCGCTCCTGCCCGAGGTAAGTGATGCTATGGCACAAAAGCTCGTCCACAACACTAAATATGCGTCATTCACCTTTAACGATGCATACAAACCGGCCCTCAGCGGTATAGTCAGCAAGGCAACCGCCAGTATTAAAGCTACGACATTCGAAGATGTCTCTAAGGGCGTGACTGTTACTGACGCAGTCAACAATATTGACTTCAGCATAACGCCAAAAATTGCCGCAGCAGCCGGCAAACAGAACGCCAACCGTATCGTCTACCCCCTGCAAGATAGGACCGGATGGCTGGTATATACCATGCAAAGTACCCAAGTAAAAGAGGACATTTTGCTTGACCACGCCAATGGCGACACCATGAAGCTTACATACACACTGGGAATCGGCACCGACTACACGGCCAAAATGCTTCACGACGGCAGCGTGGGCATTTACGGATATAACTTACCCATTAATGGGGACGTGTCGGTAGGTTCAGACCAGGATGCTGCAGCCCTCCAAGCCTTGAAGGCCAAGACCGATAAGTCAAAATTATTCTTTACGTTACCAGCGCCGGTTGTCTACGGACCCGGAAAAAGCCGCAGTCCGGTATCGGCTGCTTACACGCTCGACAACAGCGGCAACGAATTGACGGTAGAGGTACGCGGGCTGAAGCACGCCCAATATCCGCTCACCATCGACCCGAGCATCTATGTTGAGACTGCCGAAAAATTCATGCACGGTAATAATGAGACAAACATCGACTTCGATGTTGCTGACACACTCATCCAAAAGGGTAAAACTACCGGCGCACGCTTTGACCAATGGAACACGACAACTAGCCTGCCCGAAAGCGTATGGGGCGGCGGCACGGCGGCTGCCGGGGGCTACTTGTACACCGTAGGCGGTACCTCATTTAACGGCCAGATATTCTCTGCAGCAGGCACCGACACGTACACTGTGCCAACCGG
>JARIHB010000029.1 GCA_029288515.1 Candidatus Saccharimonadota bacterium
CAGCGTCAGATGTGTATAAGAGACAGCTCACGCCGTATCCCACCAAGTGCCCGTCCACTGCTACGCCGATGGCGCTTAGACTGTCACCGTATTTTTGTGGTAACTGTGCCAGGTATGGATATTCGCCGCCAAAGTCGCGGCTGCCCATAACAGCGGCGTCATCGACACTTATCGGCACCAGTCGAACGCCAGCCCGGCCCAGCGTTTCGGTAATTTCATCAGCAGCCTCTGCTGGGGGAGTGTGCTCCGGCGGCACATCAAGCCTTGCGGTAGGCAAAAACTCCACGACGGCAAGATTGCCGCCATACGGTGTTGAAGGATGGACGTCGTGCTGCGACACATCGAAACGACTATGCAGAGAATCGTCGGGTATGTTATGTGATAATTCGAAGAAGCTCATGACTGGCAGTCTTTTGGTCTATGAATAAAATATATTATAAACTTTAATTTTGTATGATGCAATAATCATAGCGTTTCTGTTCTGAATATACTACGATATGGCCTATGGATACCATACTGCCCAACAATAACGCCGCAAAACCGCGCCTGATACTCATCCGTGGGCTGCCCGGCAGCGGTAAATCGTACCTGGCAGCAGCACTGCGGGAAGCGCTCGGAGCCTCACGCGTCGTGATTCTTGACCCCGATGCCATCAACTACGACAGTAAAGAGTACACCACCTTCTCGGCACAGCTGACCGCCGAAGGTGTTGAGGCCAAATTCCACCCACACCGCTTCCTGCGCACTCGGGCAGAAGATGCCGTCAGGGCGGGCAAAACCATCATTTGGAACCAGGCTTTCACCAACCTCGGCGGCTTTACACGAACCATCGAACACCTGCAGGCATACGCCGCCCAGCAGCACACTGCGCTATCATTGCTGATTGTAGAAGTAGAAATCGACCACCCCACCGCCAAGCAACGCGTCGCCCAGCGTGAATCGCAAGGGGGGCATGGCGTCAACGACGAAGTATTCGAACGTTTTATACGCGACTACCAGAGCTTTGCCGAACAGGGTCACCACACTGTCTCTATACATGGCACAAACAACGTACAGTCGTCGGTCCAAATCGTACTGCAGGCCTTAGGCGAACGCTAGCGCGCGGCGTCAAGGTCGCACATCAGCTGTACGTGTCCCGCAAGCACATCCCGCAGGGCAGGGTGGCAAGCCACGAAACTACGTGATTGGTACGTGTATGGATTATCGCGTAACGGCACGATACAGCCGCCGGCTTCGCGCACCAGCAGGGCGCCAGGGGCATAGTCGTGCACATAGCCGCGGGCATGGATTTGGAAACGGGCAGCCACCAGACCCTCGGCCACCTGCGTAAACCCGAACCCGCCGCCGCCTCGTGTCTGTTCGCACTGCACGCCGGCCGGCCGCACGATAGCGTTGAGCGCTTGTATGAGCTCTCCTTTGCACCAGGCAACCGGTGGCAGCGCCGCATCTGCCAGCCGTAAACGGGTGTCGTTTTTATATGCGCCGCCACTGAGACGAGCAGTAAACATATCGTCAGTCGCATGGTTGTAGATGATACAGGCTGTCGCCTGGGCACCTGCAACTCCCTCGCTACGTTCGATCAGTACTGCCATACTCGTAAACATCGGCTCGCCGGCAATGAAACTCTTCGTACCGTCAATAGGGTCAATCAGCCAACATACCGGTGGCAGTTTATTTTCATCGTAGCCTGTCTCTTCGCCCAATACCGGCAAGCCAGGGAAACGCCGCGCCATGTCTTCGGTGACGCGCCGCTCAATCTCGCGGTCGGCGTCCGTTACCGGCGAACCGTCCTCTTTGTCATCATGGTCTATAGCGCCTGCACGCTGCAGCACAAAAGGCCGCTCATCGCGGAAACGCTGCTGCAAAAAGCCAAATGACTCGTCTGCTGCCTCTGGTGTAAGGATGTATGTGGAATGCATGCGGCAATTATATCAAAAACGTCTGGTGTTTAAGGGCATCATTTGTATAATAGACATTAGGACTATAGACACCCATGAGCAACATTTCCAAACTCCGGCTCACCGTTATACTTATCATTATCGCGTCGCTATGTATCGGCTCTATCTGGCTGCTATTACCCGCACCCGCCGATTTTACCGGTGACCAATTTTATTCGCCGCTCGGCACACCAACTACTATTGTTGACCTCGTGCTGGCTATTGGCGGCGGCATACTGTTTCTGCGTGCACTCCGCAATTTCAAAGAGCACTTGAAGCCGGCCTGGCGGCTGGCGGCCACGGCGCAGATCAGCCTGGGCATGCTGACCGTATTATTCCCGATCATCGAATATTACTATCTATGGCCGAACGTCTGGTGGAATATGTCAAGTTATCTGGCATTTCTGGTAGGCAGTATCTTCATGTACTTTGCTATGCGCCGCTTTTGCCGCATCCTCGATGTAAACAACTGGGTCACGACAGTCTCGCTGATTGGCGGTGTCATACTACTAGGATGGGCATTGCACGCTTTTATCCCGCACCCGCAGACGTGGGATCAATTCACCGAACGGCAATACGATGCCTTCGAACTCATTCCGCTCATACCCATTATCTGTTACGCAGCGGCGGCATATATGGCCTTCCGTATTCGGGTAAAAGTTGGCGCCGAATATCACCGGGCGTTCACATGGCTGACCATCGGCTTAGCAACACAGGCTGTGGCATGCATTGCTATCGGCGTTCTGGAATTAGTAGGCTACGATAACTGGTACTTCAACAGCCGCGTTTACGAACTGCCTAACATCCTAGGCGATATCGCTATCCTGGGTGCCGCCTACTACTTCAATGCCATTGGCATGGCGCTACCACAGCGCCGCAAGGATGCTGGCCAGTCGGCCAATTCTGTTGACATTATATTATACGTAGCCGGGCTGGCATCGGACGCCAGTAAGATTGACCCATACCTCGATAAAGTACGTATCATTACCGCTAGCCATAACACTTCCGAACAGCTCAACGACGAAATGCGCAAAGCATTCCTTGATGCCTACACGCATATAGAAGATTACCTCATACACGACGAGCGTCTGCGTAACTTCGATGCCATTACCCTGCGGGCTACCGTCGTCAGCCGCTTCAACCTCACCCCCGACAACAGCGCGAACACTTTTTGGCCGCGGCTGGACACCAAACCGCACACACGTTCTTCATGACCAAACCGCTTACTCAGCCTACGCCATACCTAACCATCAATCTGCCAGCGATTACTAATGCCTATCAGGCACTGCACAAGGC
>JARIHB010000072.1 GCA_029288515.1 Candidatus Saccharimonadota bacterium
TTTACCGCCTATTATTAACAAATTTGCGGAATACCCGCGTGGCCTGGTGCTGGTTACCGGCCCCACCGGCTCGGGTAAGTCAACAACACTTGCCGCTATGATCCACAAGATCAACATGGAGCGGGCAGAGCACATTATTACCATCGAAGACCCCATTGAGTACACACACCGCTCTAAGAAATCAGTGATCGTCCAACGCGAGGTACACTATGATACCTATTCATTCTCGGCAGCACTCCGTTCGGCCTTGCGCGAAGATCCCGACGTTGTACTGCTAGGCGAAATGCGCGACCTGGAAACGATCGCCTCGGCGATCACCATTGCCGAGACCGGTCACTTAGTATTCGCTACACTGCACACCAACAGCGCTGCACAGAGTATTGACCGTATAATCGACGTTTTCCCGCCGCACCAGCAACCGCAGATTCGTTCGCAGCTTTCAAACATTCTGATGGCTGTCTGCTCGCAGCGTCTTATACCCCAGATTGGCGGCGGACGTATTGCGGCTGCCGAAATTCTGGTGGCGACACCAGCCGTGCGTAATATTATCCGCGAGGGCAAGACTCACCAGTTGGAAGCAGTTATTCAGACCGGCAGCGAATACGGAATGCAGTCCATGGATAAGACGTTAGTGAATATGGTGCACAATGGCACTATCAGCTATGACGATGCCCGCTCGGTGGCGGTTGATATCGAAGAACTTGACCGATTAATGCGAGGATAATCACCACATGCTTTCATTCCGCTATACGGCCCGCGACCCCAGCACTGGTCAGTACGTCAAAGCAGAAGTGCAGGCCGAAGACGAACAATCGGCCAGTAAGCTGATACGCAAGGAAGGGTTCGTGCCTATTGATATTCGACTGGCCGAAAAGAGCGCCAGTGGTTTTCGCAGCATATTCAACCGTGTACGCGTGAAAGATCGAGTTATTTTCTCGCGACAGCTCAGCACGCTTATTAACGCCGGCCTCCCACTGGTGCAATCATTGCGTACTGTAAACCAGCAAACACAGAGCAAACCGCTCAAAATCGTTCTGAGCAAAGTGGTGTCCGACGTTGAAGCCGGCTCGACATTATCAGCGGCAATGGCGAAACATCCTCAAGTCTTCAACCGGGTATACATCAGTCTGATTGCTGCCGGCGAAGCATCTGGTACGCTCGACAAAGCCCTGGAGCGTTTAGCTATCCAGCAGGAGAAAGACGCGGATATCATCAGTAAGGTGCGCGGCGCTATGATATATCCGATTATCGTCGTATTGGTAATGCTGGGCGTTGTCGGATTTATGATCGTGAAGGTATTACCACAGGTGCAGACGCTGTACGAGGGTATACCGGGTGCTGACCTGCCATTCTTAACGGTTTGGCTTCTAGCCTTGTCACACTTCATCATCCACTTCTGGTGGGTGGTCCTCATTGTGTTGGGAATCATGGTGTTCTTTACAACCCGTTGGGCCCGGACCTTGGGCGGTAAGCGGGTGATTGACCGTTTTAAGATGGTAGCCTGGCCAATCGGGCCGCTATTTATGAAAGTGTACATGGCCCGTTTTTCCCGTACCGGCACTACATTGGTGGCCAGCGGTGTGCCCTTAATTCAGATGCTGGAGATTACCGGCGAAGCTGTGGATAACATACATATTAAAGAATCTATTGACGGCGCAATTGACAAAGTAAAAGGCGGTAAGTCACTTGCCGACGCCATAACGAACGACTCTAATTTCCTTGAACTTGTACCGAATATGTTACGTATCGGTGAGCAATCCGGTTCGATGGAACAGATGCTTGGCAAAACAGCTGACTACTACGAAAAAGAAGTTGACGACCAGATTAAGGCCATCTCGACCATTATTGAGCCGGTGCTTATGGTACTGCTGGGTATTATGGCCTTTACCATCGTTGCAGCCGTATTATTGCCTATCTACGGCCTTGCGAACCAGTCGTTCACATAGTAAACTACTTGCGCTTTTCTTCCCATTTGTCTATCATTCAAGCATAAGCATTAAAAAACAACGTAAAGGGGCACTTACTATGCTGTCAAACATCCGTCAACGTAAAGAGCAGAGGGGCTTTACGATTATCGAAGTACTGATTGTGCTAGCCATTGCCGGTTTGATCATGCTGATCGTTTTCCTGGCAGTGCCGGCGTTGCAACGCAACTCCCGTAACACACAGGCTAAGAACGCCGCTTCTTCAATTTTGGGTGCCGTAAGCGAATATCAGAATAACAACAATGGTGCTATGCCCAACCACGCATCAGTGGCTTCCGATGGCACAGTAACTGTTGACGATACCTCTGTCACTACAGAGACGCAGGCAACTGCAAAGATCCAGGGCGGGTTTACAATTGCTACCAGCACTACCTTCCCAACCTCTACGGCTACAGGCGCATTCACTGTAGGTTTCGGTCAGAAGTGTAATGGTAACTCCGCTTTTGCGGCAGCTAACCGCTCGACGGCTATTGCCTTCTACATCGAAAACGGTTCGAGCGCCGCACCTCAATGTGTTGAGAGCTAGGACTTAATCGCACTTCGCGTACAAAACAGACCCGAGAGCGGGTCTGTTTTGTTATAATCCGTTCGTTTCGTGCTACCATAGCTGTATGATCGTGCTCTTGCTTAGTGTATGCGGCCTCGTTTTTGGCAGCTTTATTAACGCCTTAGTATGGCGGCTGCACAAACACCGTAATTGGGTAAGCGAGCGCTCTGAATGTCCGCACTGTCATCACGTGCTCGCTCCGCTTGATCTTATACCAGTATTCAGTTGGCTGCTCTTGCGCGGTAAATGCCGCTACTGTCGTAAGCCCATTCCGGACAGCCCGCTTGTGGAGCTGGCTGTACCGGCGCTTTTCGTGCTGTCTTATGCATATTGGCCGTCGCCGCTTAGCGGCCAGGGGTTATTCGATTTTGTATGTTGGCTGCTGTTTATTATCGGATTTGTGGCTTTGGCAGTCTATGACATCCGTTGGTTTTTACTGCCGGATGTTATTGTGTATCCGCTTGTCGCCTTGGCTGCTTTCCAAGTAGTGGGCGATTGGCTGCTGTATCATCACGATTGGCATTTGCTGTTCGGCCCGCTGATCGGAGTGGCAATTATTAGCGGGCTATTCTACCTGTTGTTTTATCTTTCTGCAGGCAAGTGGATCGGCTTTGGTGACGTAAAGCTTGGCATTGTGCTTGGCTTGCTGGCCGGAGGGGCCCTCAAGGCCTTACTGGTATTATTGGCCGCTTCATCACTTGGCACGCTGATTGCCTTGCCGCTGTTATTGCAGGGCAAAGCCACACGCAAGACCCATCTGCCGTTTGGCCCGCTTTTGCTGGCAGGCATGGTGATTATCGCGTTGTGGGGAGATCATATCATCTCCTGGTATATGGGTCTGCTCGCTGTGTAAAACTGCTCGCTACCGAAACGCTTATGCTATACTGAGGCTATGTTGGGTGGCCTACCAACCTCTGGCCAATATCGTGTTTTGCAGCCGCTCGTACGGCGTATTCGGCGCGGCATGCATTATTCCGGTTTTACGATTATCGAAGTCTTAATCGTACTGGCTGTATCAGGCTTATTGTTGATAAGCGCTATAATTTTAGTGAGCGGCAAGCAGAATCAGGCAGCCTTTAATCAATCTATTCGCCAAATTCAGTCGCAAATCCAGCAGCGTATTAATGAAGTAGCCACCGGCTATTATGAGAACAATGGTGCTATCCGATGCAGCGGTGTGGGGAATGTCATTTCACTGACAGCTGGCGGCGGCACTGAGCAAGGCGCCAATTCCGGCTGTGTATTCTTGGGCAAAGCCATGCAATTTAAAGTTGCCGGCACTAACCCGGAGCAATTTAATACGTTCAGCATTGCCGGCTTACAGAAAGCCACTACCGGCAGCGAGGTAACCACCTTAGCTCTCGCTAAACCGAAAGTTATCGCTCCGTCACCAACTGAGCCAGGTATACCGAACGGCACCGATAGCCAGCATTTGCAAAACGGTTTGACTGCCGTACGCATGTGGTATAACAACGGCGGCGGTGATCGGCAAATTGGTGCCGTGGCGTTTGTGATGAGCTTGGCGCAATATTCCTCGAACGGTGCCATTGCATCCGGCTCGCAGCAAGTAGACGTCGTGCCGATTGATGACGGCAATCTCCTGAGCAAGCTAGGGCAGGACGCACAGCAAATGGCCGGCGTTATCAACAGCAAGCTGCCCACTGCTACATTGAATCCATCAAATGGTGTATTTATTTGCTTTGCTAGTGGCAGTACTAACCAATCAGGCTTAATTACTATTGGCAACAAGAACCGGCAGCTTTCAGTCACACTAACTATAAAGGGTAATACAACATGTTCGTAATGCGGTCGCACACTGCCCATCAACGCGGTGACACAATTGTTGAAGTCTTGGTTGCTATTACTGTAGTAAGTATGGTGTTGGGTGGGGCGTATGTAACCACTAATAAAAGCCTGCTTGCCACGCGAGGTGCGCAGGAGCGATCCAATGCGTTGAAACTTACCGAGTCTCAGCTTGAACAGCTTAAGGCGTTGGCGGCAAGCGGTTCAACGGCAGTTTTAAATGCGAGCGCCCCATTTTGTATTTATAACCAAACGAACGTCGTAGCCGCTACCGATCCGCATTGCACGCAGGACACGGCCGGCAACCAAACAACGCAGGAACCGAAGTTCAGCATTTCCACGACTCGTAATGGCAATACCTTTGATGTGCAAACAACTTGGGCTGACGTAAGCGGCGACCAAACTGATCGTCTTAACCTCATATATAGGGTGTACCAATAATGGCATCTGTACGGCATCAGCGTGGATTTACTATCATCGAGTTACTCATTGCTATGAGTGTCTTCTCACTTGTTCTGCTGATTGTAACGGTCAGTATCATGCAAATTAGCAAGGTGTACTACAAGGGCGTAACCGAGACGAACACACAATCAACGGCCCGCAGCATTATGGAAACCATATCGCAAGCTATTCAATTCAACGGTGGTACAGTCACAACAACCCCGGGTTCGCCGGTGGCCGGTACGTCATACGCCTTCTGTGTGAATAATCAACAGTTCAGCTATCGCCCAGGCTATCAGCTGGTAGATGGCACGGCGGGTGCGCGCCAGACCCCGCATGCCCTCGTGCAACGCACGATGGCCGGCTGCTCTGACGTCGCTCAGAATCTCGGTAATACAACTGTTACTGGCCGTGAGTTGCTCGCGCCTAACATGCGCCTCTCTAAGCTTGTGGTGCAAAGTTTGGGCAATAGTTTATATAAAGTACAAGTTCGCGTTGAGTACGGTGATGAAGATCTGTTGTGGAGCCCCTCGGGCAACCCGGCAGGTGCATTAGCGCCCGATGCTGCCTGTAGAAGCGGCGCAGGCCAGCAGTTTTGTTCGGTATCGGAGTTGAGCGCAGTTGTAATAAGTAGGGTAAAATAAAGGATAACCATGAGCGGTACGCAGCACTATCGGGACAGTCGGAAGCAGGCAGGTATGGTGTCGATCTTAGTGACGATGATATTGCTGATCGTTATTAGTTTGATTGTATTAGGGTTTGCCCAGATTTCCCGCCGTAATCAGCGCCAGACACTTGACCGGCAGCTGAGCAGCCAGGCGTTCTATGCCGCCGAATCAGGAGTTAACGATGTTCGCAACCTTATAAACCAAGCCTTGGCCGCAGGCAATGCCATACCATCCAAGCCTGACTGTACAGGGGGTGCTGGTCCGGCAGCGGTCTTTTACGGCAGCTTGTCTTCTGTTCTCGATGGTGCCAGTAAAGTATCGTATACGTGCGTCATGGTTGATCCATCGCCTGAATCACTGGCTTTTAGCGATATCGGGCCTGTTGGCACGATTGTGCCGCTTACTTCGGGGAGTGGTGCGAATTTTGGCTCTGTCAAACTTACCTGGCAAAGCAAGACCGGCTCAGCGACGCCTACTAATGGGTGTCCGGCCAACGCTACCAATAAGTTTTCGCCGACAACCAGTTGGACATGTGGGTATGGGGTCCTGCGGTTTGACCTCGTGCCGGTGAGCAGTGGCAGCTTAAACCCTGCAACACTTCAGGACACAACATACACATCATTCCTCGTGCCTGTACCCTCCAGTGCCACAACTACCACTTCGTATCCTGGTGGAGCACCGGCTAGCCGTAATGGCAACAACCTGATTGCAACCCATTGCACGAACACCGAGTGCTCGATGACTATCAATGGTCTATCGACAAACAAGTACTACATGCGATTACAATCATTCTATCAAGATGTAAGTTTGCAGATCACTGCTACCGAAACATCGGGGTCAACCGCTAGCCTTCAGGGATCGCAGGCTGTAGTCGACGCCACAGGCAAGGCGCAAGACATACTGCGGCGTATTCAGGTGCGTTTGCCGTTAACAGCGTCGAGCGCTAATCTGATGTCCGACTACGCACTTCAAACTACCGATTCAATATGTAAGCGCTTCGCAGCCGTTGACGGCTATTTCCAGAGTTCGGCTGCAACGGTTGTGCCAGGCCTTTCGAATCTGACAACACCGCCCAACCCGGCCTGTCAGTAGCCTGTCGTTACGCCTTTTTACCGTGGAATTTTTCGTGGATTTGCTTGAGATGCGGATCGGTAACGTGCGTATATATTTGGGTGGTCGAGATGTTACTGTGGCCGAGCATGGCTTGTACACTGCGCAGGTCGGCGCCATTCATAAGCAGGTCGGTGGCGAAAGAGTGTCGCAAGGTGTGCGGGCTGACCTGTTTAGTAATGCCTGCCAGCAGAGCATAACGGCTTACCAAACGCTGCACGCTGCGGGCTGTCAGGCGGTGAAAATTGCCGGTTAGGTCAACGGCTTTACTGCCGTTGTATCGGATAAAAAGCGGCCGGGTGTTATCGTCCCGTTTATCAAGATAGCGCTGGACCCATTCAGCAGCTGCACTGCTAATAAAGATTGGCCGGTCTTTTTGGCCTTTGCCCCGTACCATAAATTCTCGCCGCTTGAGGTTGATGTGGTCTTTATCGAGCCCAACCAGCTCGGATACGCGTAAGCCGCTTGAGAATAATAGCTCCAGTATTGCCCGATCCCTTAGCCCTATAACTGTACTGACATCAGGTTGGTCGAATAGCCGGGCCAGTTCCTCTTCGGTTAAGAAAGTAACCTTATTGCGGCCCGGAGTGCGGGCTAATTCGATTTTGTCTACTGGTAGCGCCTCAATATCCCGCTTAGCGCAAAAGCGTAAGAATTGGCGCAGGGCAATAAGGTGGTAGTTCTGTGTGACCTTTTGCATCTCATCCGATACATTTGTGCCAAGGCGTGCCAGCCACAGCCGCCACTTGCGGACGAACTCGGCGTCAATCTCGCGAACGGTAATGTCGTCTCCGGCGAAATCCAACAAGCGGGTTAAGTAGTGGTCGTAGTTGGCAATGGTTTTTTGCGAGCGATTTTGCTCAACTTCCAGGTATTCAAGGAAGTCTGTTTTAGCTCTTTTAAATAACATAACCACATTGTACCGTATACAGGGGTAGAGTA
>JARIHB010000075.1 GCA_029288515.1 Candidatus Saccharimonadota bacterium
CCTTATCGTCGGCAGCGTCAGATGTGTATAAGAGACAGGTTTTAGTGAAGCATTACCGACCGCCCCCGAGTTTGTGGTTTCTGTCGCACCGCCGTTCGCCCCTGTGCCGCCGCACGTGTAGTCGCCTTTCGTGAAGTATATACCCAGGTGTTCCAGCTGCTGGGCGCTGAGGTTCTCGTAACCGCGGGCGCTTACGACCGGTGACGCGATAAAGGATAACACCAGCAGTGCGAGCACCGTCTGTTTACTTATACTTCGCAGCGTGTGCTGTATGGGGCGGATCCTCATGGTGTGTGGCAGACCTTTCATTATATTTTTCCTGTTGCAATATAGGTGTCGATCATTTGCTCGGTAAGGGTATATGAATCGCCGTAGGTGCTCCAGCTGAGCGGCCGAGTGAGCGTGAGATTATTGGCCTTCAGGAAGGCCCGCTGTTCGGTGTCGACGCGTGAGGTGTCGCTGTGGCCTGCTTCGTTTAGCATTGCTGCCTTGCGGACATCAAGGAACGCATTCAGGTAGACCGTTTCGTTACCGCCGGTGGTTGGTGTTTGCGCCTTAGCGATGGCGGCATTGCGAATACCGCCGAAGCTGTCCGGATCCGTTCCCGGCCCATGCATAACCAGGGCGTCAAAATATATGAACTGGCCAAGCACGCCCAAACCGTCGGCCTTGGCTTGGTTGAGTGCTGGATTGAAGTATATTTGGTCAACTTCATGGTCCTGAGCCTCTTGGAATTTCGGATCTTTTGCAGCCGTCTTCCAGGCGCTTACAAAACCCGCTCCTAGTCCGGTTTGCGACGACGTACCATTTACTTTTTCGAGTGCTGGAATGTACTTGGTAAGAGCGTTGTTGGGCTTGATCTGATTGTAGTACTTAACAAGGTCAAGCATATCGCCGGTCTTTGATGTAAATCCTACTACCCCGCCGGTGTAGCCGCGATTCTCGGCGGCATTACCCTCTACGTTGTACTCGATGTAACCATATTGAGCTTTCCAGTCCAGTGTAGAGTTTTCGGCACTGGAAACGAGCATCATAGCTGCCTCGCGATTTTTTGGATCACTCAGGTCTTTGGTGGTGTTGGCTGCAATCTCTACGAGCCCCAGCTGTTTCTTGATGCTCTGCTCGTCGTTGCTGTAGCCGAACCAGGCGGCAAAGCGCATGTAGCGTCCCACGCTGTCGCCCGGTAGCGGTGGTCCGTTTTCGGTGCAGGTGTTATCAGTGGGGCTAGCGTTGCCCTCTTTGTCGGGATTGGGGTTGTATAGTACGCCCGGCCGGGCACTGAAACATAGGTCGACGAACTCTTTAAAGCTCTTATTGCCGTCGCCCTCTTTGGTGTCGGTGGGCAAGCCGTTTTCGTCAATTTGTTTGTATTTTTCGAGTATCGCCTTGGTTTGAGTAAGATTGAGTGAGGGGGCCTTGGCGAAGATCGGATTACAGAATGGGTCAGTGGCTATCTTCAGGGCACGCACCTGGGGATCGTTACAATTAGTGGTAAGCGCATGTGCTCGTTTGGCGTTGCCTGGCATAAAGGCGTTCAGGAAGCTGAAGCTAGTGAGATTTTGCAGGAGTCCGGTTATGCCGCTGCTGAATGAAACGGCTGCCGCCTGGAGCGACCCCGGCATAGCTGACGCTACCTGCGTGGCAAGCGAATCGTTATTTGAAGGGCTGAGGTAGCGTTCGAATATGCTTTGGTCGGCAATTTCAGCGCGCTGATAGTCTTCAACCTCAGGTTCAAGCTCGCTGAGTTGGGATATAGTACTGGGGAGCAGGCCGCTACCACCGGCAACCAGACCAGCCAGGGCGTCAAAGCCCGAGGTAAACATATTGCCTGCCATTTCGCCGTTTTCGTAGCCATCGGCAATCATATGGGCGCCAGCTTTTATAAGCATGGGCGTTGCTACCTGTATAACAATCTCGTGCATGGCTGCCATCGTGAGCGACAGGGCTATTTGCCCGGCATTAATCGTACCACCGCTGGCTACGGCTGCCACGGCACCCACCACCAGACCTCCGGCTGTCACGAATCCGTTATTTACAATATGGCATTTATCCGCGCCTGGTATGCCGTTCACAAAGGAGTATATGCGCCCTAATATGCCGTCGTAACCCCGGCCGGTGCTGTATAGCTGTCTCTTA
>JARIHB010000080.1 GCA_029288515.1 Candidatus Saccharimonadota bacterium
GACTAGTCGTCGGCAGCGTCAGATGTGTATAAGAGACAGGCGTAACAGAGGTTAGCGGCGCAGCTCAGCTTCCATAATGGCCTCTTCACCGCCGAATACCCGAATACGTAATACGAACAAACGCATAAGCACGGTGTGCAGATGAAAACAGAGCCACAACAACCCCACCCCAAAGAAGATGTACCCAAGGGCGCGCACACCCCACAAGGCGTGCACGCCTACCTGAGAAGCTAAGATACAAAAGGGAAATATAATTTTGAGTGTGACGACGAAATATACCAGCCACACCACAGTAACTAACAGGCGCGTACCAAAGCGCATGCGGGCCTCGTGGCGTGAAATGGGCGCGGCATCGGCGCGCACCCGACGAACAATCTCCAGTACGATAAGTACCACTACACCGAAGCCTAGCGCGGCCAGCAGCGTAATGACATTATTAAAACTGGACTGACTAAAGAGACTACTGGTGCTATCTGAGCTACGCAGGAGCGTTACCAATCCATCAGAGCCTAAAAAGTAGTCATGCACCGCTGGCTGGTTTATAACACTTGGCAGATTAGCTGCACCCAGTAGTAAAATACTGGCTATCAACGATACAGTCCCGCTAAAAAACGAGGGTTGGATCACGAGGGCAGTCATCTGTCCGGGACGCATATCTTTAATGGTAGTATACTCTGCCGCTTGTGGCTATATGCTTGCTGCATATATAAACGAACATTGACATTTGCCAGCAGAAACTTCATGCTTAAAGCATAAGCACATATAGAAATATTGAAGAGAGGAATACGGAAGGGATGATATATAAACCTCTTGCACGCCCCCAGGCTATTACGAAGAGTAGTATGGTGGCGGCGGCTGTCGCCAGTGTAGTTGCTGGCAGTTTTTGGCTTCAAACACATCCGGTAAGCGCTGCATGTACTGCGCCAGCTAAAACATATGGTACGGCCAGTTTTACGGTAAATGTACCGGCTACCGGCTCGTATCGGCTGTGGAGCCGCATCATGGCGCCGGACAGCACAAATAATGCCTACATGCTAGAGATAGATGGCGGCAGCTGTTTTACCGTAGGCAATAGCGCTATAACCACTGGCGCCTGGACATGGGTAGATTACCAAAACGCGACCTCAACGTCGAAGATCACCGCCAGCTTGGCCGCTGGTAACCACACGATAAAATTCATCGGCACCGAGCCGAGTGTCAAGGTTGACCGGGTGTTGGCAGTCACTGACACTGCCTGCACTCCGTCCGGCACCGGCGATAACTGTGCAGTGGCTAGCGATACAACGCCACCTACCGTTACGGTGACTGCGCCAGCAGATGGTGGGGCGGTGAAGGGCAATGTAACCGTTACTGCTACAGCCACGGATAACAAGACAGTCACCAAAGCCGAATTTTATATAAATAATATACTAAAAAGCACTGATACCAGCGCCCCATACACCTATGTATGGAATACTGCCGATATGGCTAACGGCCAATACACGGTACTGGTAAAAGCCTACGACGCTGCCGGCAACGTAGGTACGGACAGTAACACCGTTATTATTGGCAACGGCGACACCCAAGCACCCAGTACGCCGACGAACGTTAAGGCCGTGGCCAACGCATATAACAGCGTAATGGTTACTTGGAAAGCTAGCACTGATAATGTAGGCGTTACCGGCTACATTATTACCAGGAATGGTGTACCTCTGGCGACCGTTGATAACGTTGTTTCTTACACCGATACTACCACGACGCCCGGCACTGCTTACACCTACAAGGTGAGCGCACGCGATGCAGTCGGGAATACCTCTCCGGCATCGGCCGTAGCCACCGTTACCACGCCGACCGTGCCTGACACACAGGCACCTAGCATGCCCACGGGCGTGCAGGCTGCCGCTGCCGGCACATCACAGATCAATGTCACTTGGAACGCCAGCACCGACAACACGGGTGTCACCGAATACGATGTGTACCGGGTGAACGGCTCCGACGCTCAAAAAGCGGCTACTGTACAGACAACGCAGTTCGGCGATACCGGCCTGAAGGCTAGTACGTCCTACAGTTATTATGTAGTTGCTCGTGACGCGAAGGGCAACGCCAGCCAGCAATCACTGACAGTTACCGCCAAGACAGCGGACGAACCGGTAATACCGCCTACGGACGCCGCCACCGGTGTGATACGCGGTCAGGTTACGGGTAATCACCGCAATCCACTGGCTAATGTCCGTGTAACCGTATGGTCCGGTAATAAACGATTCCAGTCGACCACCAACGGCAATGGCGTATACCGTTTCGAAAACGTGCCAGCGGGCCGCTACCGCATACAATACAAAGTAAACGGTTATCAGACAGAGGAAGACTCGATTCGTCTCCGCTCGGCAAAGGATAAGGTTGTCAACAACATACGCCTTACATTGAAGGGTAACCACCGCCACTGGTGGGACCGATGGTTTGACTAGAGAGTAAAACAACGTAACGGACAAATACTATGGAACCTACACTGAACCAACAATATGCATACCAGGTACCGCAAACCTCCGGCATGCACAAAGCATGGAAAATAGCTGGCATAAGCGTGCTGACACTTGCCCTGATAGCGGGTATTTCTGCCGGTGTGATACTTACCCGCCAGGAGGCAATTAATCAGGCATCGGCAGCAACAAGTGCCGGCGGCGTGGTGACGATCGGTACGGGTGGTGCATATACACCGGATACCATCCGCGTTAAAAAAGGGCAGAGCGTCACGTGGAACAACCACGACGCTCGTCGCAGCCGACAGGTAATGCCGGTAGGCGACAGCGCAAAGGGTCTGCCCGGTTTTGGTACAAGCGAACCGCTTACGAAGGGTCAGTCGTATAGTTATGTATTCCTGGATACGGGCACGTTCCACTACTATGACGCCACTGGTTCGCAAATAATCGGCACAGTTATTGTAACGGAATAGGAAGGAACCATGTCTGCTATAGCTGCTATACAAACTACATCTCGCAGGAACATCATAATCGCCGGTTCCTGTGTAGTGGCTGCCTTAGTTGTAGGGCTGGCCATTATATCGACCCGGGCGGCAACATCGTATGCATCACTGGAAGCAGAAAGCGGTACACTGGCGGGTGGTGCGGCCCAAGGTACCGACGCGCAAGCGTCGGGTGGCAAGTACCTGCAGTTTGCACCGCCATCTACGTCGCCGCCCTCCGCGCCGGCAAGCGTTGACCTCAGCGATCCTGCCAAGCGGCAGATTGCCATGATGCTTGTCTCCAGTGCTGAAAATTCCAGTCTGGACTGGAAGGCACAGTACAGCTATATCGAATATAAC
>JARIHB010000105.1 GCA_029288515.1 Candidatus Saccharimonadota bacterium
GGATTTTAAGCTTCTGGTTCGGAAGTTTCAGCTTTTGCAGTTGGAGCTTCTTCGGCGGCCGGGGTCTCTTTGGTCGCTGGAGCTTCCTTGGGCTGATTCTTACGCAATTTTTCCGGGTTGCGCAGCTTGCCGCTCTTGCCACTATTAACGCTTACCCATTTTGGCAGCTTCACGCCTTCCTTTTGCAGCAGCACAGCGGCACGGTCGGAAGGTTGAGCGCCGTTCTTAAGGTAAGCGGTAGCCTTTTCTTTGTCGAGAGTTACTGTCTTGGCGTGCGGGTCGTAGCTGCCAAGCAATGCAACAACTTTACCGCTCGATGGGGTCAAGTGTGAATCCTGTACAACAACACGGAACATTGCGTGACCTTTACGACCAGTGCGTTGCATGCGAATAGCTAACATAAACTTTGTAGATCTCTCTTTCTTATACCTTATAGATTAGTAACACAATCTAAGGCTCTATTTTACAGATATTCATCTCTGTTGTCAAACAGTTTGCCGTTCAAGCACTTTCAGGCTGGCCGCTCCCGTCGCAATGAAGCTCATAGCAGGCAGTCACTGCGGCAAGGATTTCACCAGGCGTGAGAGTGCAGCCGCCATATGCTTGCCCGAAGCGGGGATAGTCCACCATTATAGGACTCGTGCCCACGTAGTCGCTGGGCGGGAGACCATAATCACTCAGCTCGCTATCATAGCCGCCGGGCTGGCCGACACGGTCCGCATGGTCCATGGCCCGCATAATAATCGCCAATACACCGTGGCGACCCTCGTCGAACGCCGCCCTGCCTTCATGTAGCACGTGTGTTGCCGGACATACAGTGCACCCGGCGATGAAGCCTTCACCCGGGGCGAATTCGCTCATTGTTTGTAAGCGTCCAGGGCGGCTTCGGCTGCCTTTTGCTGGCCAGCTTGCTTGCTAGGGCCCTGGCCCGTACCCTTGAGTTGGCCGTTTACAAAAACGCCTACGGTAAACGTCTTTTCGTGGTCCGGGCCTTCTTCGTTCAATACCTTATATATCTGTCTCTTATACACATCTGACGCTGCCG
>JARIHB010000111.1 GCA_029288515.1 Candidatus Saccharimonadota bacterium
GCAAATATGGTGTACCTAAGTCAACCTTCAGACAGATCGTAGTAGACGCACACTATGTGACGAGATTCGATAAGCCGAGCTTCAGTGATAACGCACAAGAGAAGTCGATCGTTACTTTATATAAAGTCGATGACGATATGCAAGCTTTTCTTCGGGATAAAATTCACATTGACGTCCCCGGGGAAAGATTTATCGGTGATTCAACGGTTCTCTTGATGCCATATCAAATGACTAAAATAATCAATGAAGCACCTTATCTGATTGCCATGTCTGTCGATGATCTAAATAATATAATTTTAGATAAAGATGATAATGTCAAGCAAAGAGAGCCTTGGATGGCCTCGATTGATGATCCAACGAATGAACCTACTATCGGCGTAATTGATACTCAATTTGATGAGAGTGTATATTTCAGTAAATGGGTAGAATATGAGAATCTTTCTGACTCTAAATTCGGTGAAAACACACGACATGGAACGGCCATATCTTCAATAATTGTAGATGGGCCAAGTATCAACCCTGAATTAGAAGATGGCTGCGGCAGATTTAGGGTTAGACACTTTGCTGTCATTGGCAAGGATAGAGAGAGCGCTAGCTCTTTCGATATTATGCGTAAGATAGAAAAAATTGTTAAAGCTAATACCGATATTAAGGTATGGAATCTCTCGTTAGGCTCCGATAGAGAGGTAGCTAAAAGTTATATATCACCTGAAGCCGCGCTGCTTGACGAACTACAAAAAAAACACGACATTATTTTTGTTGTTTCTGGAACTAACTATTTAGATGCTAAGGAAGCTGGCGAAAAGCTTATAGGTTCACCCGCAGATTCTATTAATTCAATTGTTGTAAATGCAGTCAATGGTAGTAATGAGCCTGCGATATATAGTCGCAAAGGAGAGGTGCTTTCGTTCTTCAAAAAACCAGATATCGCATCTTTCGGTGGCGATATAGGTGATAATGGAGTTACCGTCTGTACGCCGATGGGGAAATCCACAATGAGGGGAACATCTGTTGCAACTCCCTGGGTGACTCGTAAGGTCGCGTTCATAATTGAAGTTCTCGGATTTAGTCGAGAAGTTACAAAGGCCTTAATAGTAGATGCTGCTGCTGGATGGAGTGATACTGGTAATGACCCTAAAAAATCAACATTGATGGGATACGGTGTAGTGCCTCGGCACATCAACGATATCGTTCAGTCAAGCGACAATGAAATTAAATTTATACTTGAAGCCGTGTCTGAACAATACGATACTCACGCTTATAACCTTCCCGTCCCTGTAGACAACGGGAAGCACCCTTTTATCGCGAAGGCTACTTTATGCTATTTTCCTAAATGCTCAATCAGTCAAGGTGTCGATTATACTAATACCGAACTTGATGTGTATATCGGAAGGATGAATCCAGGCGGCAAAAATCCTGGACTAAAACCAATAGACAAAAACGTACAAAGTATTGATGACGGCACCCCTCATAGGGTTCATGAAGAGACTGCTCGGAAGATATTCAGAAAATGGGATAACACTAAACATATACGGGAAGTTATCGGCGATAAGATGATGCCTAGAAAAGCATACGATCAGGGTCTGTGGGGTGTAAGTGTTAAGACTAAAAATAGATTCGATACAGACGATGGGAAAAACCTCAAATTTGGCTTAGTAGTGACACTCCGTGAAATGAATAATGTTAACCGAATAAGAGATTTTATTAGGCTATGTGGAGTTCGTGGGTGGCTTGTAGATCGAGTGGATATCGACTCTAGGGTTGAGGTTTACAATAAAGCCCAAGAAACAATTGATCTAGATTTTTAAAATGACAATTGCTTGAGTAAGAGTAGAGCAGTTAATCTTTCAGCTCTTGTTTATCGTCATATAGCTCAATTAATGTGGAATAGAAATCAACAAATCCATCACCAATTTCTTTCACTTCTTCAAGCATAAACGGTTGACTATATTGCTCCTCTAAAATGAGCCGAAGCTCTTCATGTGCTTCATCGCTAATTTCGGCCATAGCAAGCTCCGCCATCAGTGAAATAAAAAGTTATATTCCCGTACCTAACGCCCAGCCAAAATCATTCCAACAGCGGAAAGATGTCCAAACTTGGACATCTTTTTGTTTTTATTGAAACTACCGGGGTCCATAGGCACCACTAGCTAACATCTTACGTGTAAATTCGGCTGGTTGGATGCCCGTCTCCTGATAACGCCGTATATAAGAACCAATAACACTGGCCGCTTGCTCAGGATGGTTCAGCCACAGAACTGTATTTCCGAACTTACGGAATGCTACTGATTGATTCCAAGCCAGCGCCAGGGTGTTTACGGCAATTTCACGACGAGCTTTATCGTGGTTACCTATACCGTTGCCATTTTCAGGCATAAACTCTTTATACCCGATTGCACGTTTCAATGGCGCCACCCAGCCGTATGTATCTACTAGGCGTTTCACCTCTTGCGGTAGACCTTCGTCCCACATCTGATCTATCCGGCCTAAAATACGCTTTGCCGTTTCACGGCCGAGTAGATTGATACCAACTATCAACCCATGCCGCTTAAGTGGTGCGTGCATGAGCCCAGCTTCAATATGCCAAATCAGTTTTTCCCGAACGCTGGCCGGAGAGCCTTCATAGTCAAAGCTATAGTCCCACTCCTCGCAGAATCTGAATAGCTCCTTATCGCTCATCGCTGCCACCGACTCCCTCCATTCTGGATCTAGCTTCCATCTTGTTTCCCGGCGCAGCGTATCAACTACTTGCGGCGAGCCGCCCACGGCAAGCGCATAGCCACCCCGACTATTAACTCCGGCAAATGCCTGAGTAGCCAGTTTACCGAGCGTTTGTAATGTATCGTGCTGTGGTGGCTGATATTCTTGACTTATATCAAAGCCGACAAGACTACCCAAATGAAATATATCGACCAAATGGTGGGGAACGGCTTGTCGATCTTCGACGGTGGGCTTTGCGGTGCCAATATCCATCTCTGCCCAGGCGGTATAACGGTCAGCTGTCACAATCTCTATGCCCGGCGTCTCCATGGCGGCCATCATGGCGGCGCTCGATTTGCCAGCACCCGTAGATCCAATGACAAAAAAAGTAGGATTAGTTTCGGGGATCAATGACATAAGAACTCCTTGATGGTATCCTAACCTTAACCAATGCATGAGGCAAACCCATATGCCTATAAGGTTATCCTCAAAAGTTTGGAATATATCCACTATCCCCAGCCACAAGGCAAGGTCGACATCGGAATGGCTGGACAGTGCGTGTCATCGAACAAGCGCATTAAGCTCAATATGCTATGCTGTAAAGTATAATCCGTTAGATTAACTATGCTTAAAGCCTACTACAGACTCACCAAACCCGGCATTATATATGGCAACATACTCACTGCGGCAGCGGGCTTCTTGCTTGGTTCGAATGGTCATATACACATTGGGCGATTGCTGGCTGCACTGGCCGGTACGGCGTTGGTTATTGCCTCGGCGTGCGTTATCAACAACTACATCGACCGCGACATCGACGCTAAAATGGCGCGCACCAAAAAACGCGCACTGGTGCGCGGTACTATCACCGGTACACAGGCACTTATCTATGCTGCCGTGCTGGGCGTCATCGGGTTTACCATACTGCACACATATACAAATGCGCTCACAGTGGGGGTTGGCGTAGTTGGATTTATCGATTACGTGGTCTTGTACACTTGGTCTAAACGACACACTCAGTTAGCTACACTGATTGGCAGTATTTCCGGAGCCACACCGATTACGGCCGGATACACGGCCGCAACGGGTGCATTTGATGCTGGCGCGCTGCTGGTATTCATTGTGATGGTGATATGGCAGATGCCCCACTTTTATGCCATCTCACTCTTCAGAAAGGACGACTATGCGGCCGCACATATACCGGTCTTACCTCTTGCAAAAGGCATACGTCGCACCAAAATTCACATTTTGTTGTACATTGCCGCTTTTGCGGCGGCTGTTACAGCATTAACGGTATACAACGTTACGGGCTACACATTCTTGGCGATTATGATACTGCTCACCGGTGTGTGGTTCTGGCGCGGACTGCAAGGGCTGCCCAGCACAGACGACAAACGTTGGGGACGTAAGATGTTCTTGTTTTCGCTCATCATGTTGTTGGCGTTGTCGTTGCTACTGTCCGTAGACACGTGGTTGCCATAAGCCGTATACTGAAAGTATGATTCTTATACTTCATATATCTATTGCTCTCGCCAGCATATTACAAACAAGCTATACGCTGTTCTCACCGAGTAAGAACGGCCTGCGCGTGTCGTATGCCTTACTTGGGTTAACGCTAGCAAGCGGCACGTTTTTGGTATACATCACAGCCAGTCATATACTGGAAACGTGTGTAATGGGACTGTTGTATACCGGCTTCATCGCGTTTGGCATTGCCCGTGCGCGGCATATGCTGGCTAAAGATTCTGTTTCGGCTACATAGCCTTCACTCTTGCGGCATCACCATAAAGCTGCCGTGTGTTTCCTCATGTAGATGGTCGTGGAATTGGTACGTGCCGGTTTGGGAGAGGGTGATCGTAACACCTTTGCC
This sequence comes from Candidatus Saccharimonadota bacterium, assembly GCA_029288515.1. Taxonomy (GTDB): domain Bacteria; phylum Patescibacteriota; class Saccharimonadia; order Saccharimonadales; family UBA4665; genus PMNU01. Next base: position 4,568 of record JARIHB010000111.1, read on the forward strand.
TTTACGGGCGTCCAGATCAGATTCTCCGGCGTACGCTTCATGGTGAGGGTGCGTGCCAAAGGCTATCTCCCGCTCTACATCATCTTGGTTGATGAAGGTAAGCGTGTCGCACTTATACGCCATAACATGCTCCGGGCTTACCTGGCCGTCTTTAATAACTACCTGGTGATTGTCGTGCACGCCTTGGCAAGCACCGGTCTTCTCTCCGCCTATTTGGTAAATGCCCTCATCTTGCACGAGCTTCTTTGAGGCTTCTTTGGTAGTCATGGGAGTCATGTTGTAGTGCAAATGGTGCATAATCCACAGCGAGCCCACCACTACCAGCAAGATAATGCCGACTGTAGAGATAAAGAAAAGGAGGTTCCAGTGCGGCTTTGGCTCCCGCCCCAAGTGCAGGAAGAACACAATCTGTACGATCATCTGCAATATAGCAAATCCCAGAATCGTCGCCACCAGTGCGTTACCGGCCACCACATGCCCAACAACCAGCCAGTACGGTACAAACGTGAATAGCAGCGACAATATAAATCCGGTAACATACGACTTTGCCGTGCCATGTTCGCGCTTCAACTTTGTACCGGTGGGATGTGTGTTATTCATACTCATACAAATGCCATTAAGTACACTACTGTAAAGATAAATATCCAAACGATGTCGAGGAAGTGCCAGAACAGGCTCAGCAAGCTCAGCTTACGCACCATGTGCTTGTTAAGGCCGCGCGCCATCACGAACGATAGTGTGATCCCCATCCACAGCAGTCCGGATGTTATGTGCAATCCATGCGTGCCCACCAGCACAAAGAACGACGACAAAAACGCGTTACTGCTCATGGTGTGGCCCTCGTGAATAAACTCGGCGAATTCGTGGACCTCAAAGCCCAGGAACATCAAGCCGAGCAGAAAGGTAATACCGAACCACGCCAACACCTGGTTCTTGTTGCCCTGACGGGCAGCGATCATACCAAGCCCGCAGGTAAAGCTGCTGGTAAGCAGCAAGAGCGTTTCGGTCAGCGCCAGTGGGGAGCTAAAAAGGTCGCGGCCGGACGGCCCGCCCACGGTCTGTCTCTTATACACATCTCCGAGCCCACGA
>JARIHB010000116.1 GCA_029288515.1 Candidatus Saccharimonadota bacterium
AGCTGGTGCTGTAGCCCAGGTAACGGATCGGAAACATGTCTTCTGGCAGGACTTCGTTCCAGTACATAGTGCACAGCGTGTGCTCGGCGCTGGCGTTCAGCCAGAGGTCATCCTGCTCGATTTTGTACGTCATCTCTTCGGCGTTCAGGCGGGCACTGGCCACATATGGTTCAGTGCGCAGCATGGCCGGCGGGATAACCGGCGTGAACGGCTTAGAGCTGATATTTAGCTTGTTTTCTTCTACTAGTTTTTTGATAACTGTTTCGTCGCCCAGCGTTTGCATTACCCATTGGACAAGGGCAAACTGCAGGCGTACAATCGCGCCTTTCAGATATACGAAACGGGCACCAGCAATCTTGGCGGCGCGCTCTTTATCCATAAAGTCGTGAATAGCACCCAGTTCGTAATCGTGCTTCGGCGTAAAATCGAATACCGGCGGCTGGCCGACGGTCTTTACGATCACATTGTCGTCTTCAGTCGCGCCGACAGGCACAAAATCGAGCGGCATGTTCGGCACGGCACGCAGCGATGTTTCAAATTGCTCGTCCAGCGCATTAAAGCGAGTCTCGGCTTCAGCCAGCTCTGCCTTTATCTGCTTGCCCTGCTCTATGAGCGCCGGATCGGGCTTGCCGCCCTTCATGTGTGCAGCAGTTTCGTTGCGCCGGGCACGCAGGCGTTCTACTTCAACGAGCGCCGTATGGCGCTGTTCATCACACGTCAGCAATGCTGGTACGTCTATAGGGTAGCCTTTTTGCTGCGCCTTTTCGGCAACCAGGTCGGGATTTTCGCGGATGAATTGGATATCAATCATGGGGGTTTTATGCAGACCTCTCTATCTGTTTAGTATACCAGAGATCACAGCTTAAGGCACTGCGGACTGAACGTACCGTCAGGCTGCTGTATGGCGTATTGCACCACATAGTTGTACCCTGCTTTATTAGCCACCGTGGCACTGAGCGATGGTGCGCATGCGGCATCGTATACAAAACGAATTTCATCTGTTTTGACGGATTGCTGAGCGCCGGAGGCCACACTGACTGTCTTATAATACGTTAATTTGATGGATTGCGGCTTTGTGCCTGCCGCACCAGTAAAGGCGCCGTTCGCAAACGCTGTCGGATACGCATACGCGTTAGCCCGATAGAAATTACCGCCGCCATACGTTACCGCACGAGCATCTTGCTGCCGCTGCTCATTTTCAGACTCCAAGACGGAATTGTCGGCTGGCGGCTTAGGTGCTTTTGGCTTGGCGGCTGCAGTAATCGGATTGGCTTCCGGATGATTGTAATCGTATACCACAAAAGCAACAAAGCCAGCGATAAGCGCCAACACACAACAAAATATAACTGCGCCTCTCGAGGGCCGGAAACCGTGACCGCGCTGTGATGGCGGCTGATATGGCATACTATACTGCCCTCGCTTTCGCAGTTTTGGCCTGCAAGGCGGCAAGCGTCAATTTTGACCGCTCGCGAGCGTAGGCGCAGAATTCGCATTCGCCGCCCATGATGCTCGACCCCATCGGTGGCATATCGCCGTCCATGCATTGTTTCATCTGCACGATGGTTGGTTCTACCCAGCTATCGTTGCCGGTGTACGGTATAAGTTTCGTCTTGAATTCCACTTTATTAAAAAACCCGTCGAGATCAAACCGGCCATTCGTGTACACAAAATAGCCGGTGTCGTTTACCGGCAAGCCGTTCTGGCGCAGCAGCCATTGGTACACTTCCAGCTGACGCTTGTAGCTTATTTGCCACCCAGAATCGATGTTCACTTCTTTATCTTTCGCGGTTGCCTTATAGTCAACAACAATGACGTTTCCAGCCGGGTCAACCCATAAATCATCAACGGCACCAAATACCAACAGATTGGTTGGCTTGTGCACATACTGCACACCTACGAATGTTTCTCGCCAGTCATCGAGCTTTTCGTGGATGTATGGAACCGTATCAAGATTATACTCAAGCATGATGGGATGCGGTTCACCCTTGGCACGGTAGGTATCGAACTCTTTTTTAAAAAGCTCGTCGATGGCTTTATTTATGTTGAACGGCGGCCCTTCGGGACGCTTTATTTTGAGGCGCACATCCAGCCAAAAACAGCGTTTGCATTGCATAAACAGCTCAATTTTGCTGCGGCTGACTTTAAACGGTGTTTTCTGCCCCGGCCGGTACGGCACGGAACGCTCCCTCCAATAGTTCATGTTTTATATTGTAACTTTTTAGGGATACATAAAAAAGACCGCCCCGCAGGCGGTCTTTTGAAAATGGAGGACTATATATTCGTATTGAGGTTGTTCTGGGTGAGCTGTTGGACTTCCTCTAACTGCGGTATACTGGTAATTTCGCCGGGGGTTTTAAAGCCATAACCTTCACCCTCGTAGACGCCTTGTGCGGCCGGAGTGCCGTAATATGCCCAGGTACCTTCACCTGTTGGGTACATGGTTTGGGTGGTTATTTTACTTGTATCATCCGGATTGCCGCCAAAACCGCCGCGGCTATTCCGAACTTGCCAGATATCACTTTGGTCGATGTGGTCGCCTTTCATGCCGAATGTAACAGAGTGGATGTTGCCAGGCTGGTCATCACCATCGTTCACTTCTTTAAGCGTTGCGCTTTGCTTGTGGTCCGTGCCGGGTTCGTAGTCATATTCCACGTCCACATGGACACTGTGCGGTGCGTTTTCCGGATGCTGGTACTCATTCATGATGCGTCCGGCAACAGATGCGGCCCTATGAGCCATAGCTTTCTGTATCTGTTCGGCCATAGCCAAGGCTTTGGGGTTACTCTGCAGTTGCTCACTGAGCATTTCCTTAGGGTTGAGCACGACGTGTTGGGCGTTCACATCACCGATCGGGCGGTGGTTTTCTGTGCTCTGTTCGTGGTGATGCACGATGCCGGCACCGGCGGCAGCAGCCGCGGCTAGAACGCCTGCAGTTAGGCCAATACCAACATTGCGGTTCCAGCGGTTGGCCGCTGCTTCTTGCTGATTATGTCGCGTAAGGTCACGTTCGCGCATTCTTTCCCTCCGTATTGCCATTAGTTTTATGCTGTAATGTATTTACATTAGCATAATTTAACTTATT
>JARIHB010000128.1 GCA_029288515.1 Candidatus Saccharimonadota bacterium
CCGGTCTGTTTGGTGCTGTAGAAGGGCTCGAACAGTTTTGCGCGATTTTCAACTGGTATACCTTTGCCCCAGTCGGTGATGGTAATGACAATCTTATTGCCTGCCAGCTCGATACTTACCCGCACTTCGCGCCGCCGGTCACCTGTGATGCCGTCGTAGGCATCAATGCCATTGGTTATCATGTTGGCGATCATTTGGCGGAAACGGATCGGCTCGCCGCGGCAGCGCAAATCTTGCTTGCTGGCTAGAATTTCATAATTCAGGCTCACGCCGGCCTCGGCGGCTTTATGGGTTAGCAGGTTCATCACCTCCTGCGTTTCTGAGCCGACATTAAACACTTTAATATGTACGCGGCCGTGCAGTTGGTCGCGCACCCTCAGTACCATGTCGTCGATGTATTTGATGCTGCGCTTTGCTCGTTTAAGGACACCGGAATGCTTGGTGCTCTCCAGGCCTTCGATATCTAACGTTAGGGTGGTCAGGTGGCTGGCAAGGTCATGGAGTAAAGCCGTGCTCAGCTGCCCTAGCTCGGCAAAACGGTACAGTTGCTGAATTTTATCCAGTTGAGCGGCCTGTAATTCGCGAGTCCGTTCCTCTACTTTGCTCTCCAGTAGCAGCTTTTGCCGGCGCAGCCCCCTCTCGGCTCGGAGCGCCCGGCGCAGCGAATTTTCGGTGCGCATATTAAACAGCCATGATACTAAGGCAATTACACCAAAAATCAGACAATATCCCACCGTGGTACCAACACTAAACGGTTCCTCCATCCACGACAGGTCTGGACGGATGGTGCCATGGATCTGCGCTATGTCGATTGTTCCAACGATAACAATCGCCGCCCCGGCCACTACTAATGAATACGGCGAACCAAGCACGGTGCCGCTCACCATAATTACCAACGCAAACAATAAAACGGCCGATGGTAATGCTACACCCCACCGCCAGGTCACACTCGTGGCCAGCAGCAGGTATAGAATAACCAAAAGCCAGGCAGCCAGCTGATGACGGCCCAGCCGTGACATGTAGTACAGCCACCAGGTAAAAAGCAGCGCACCGGCAATCGCCAACAACCGCGCCAGAATATATCCGTTATGGAGTACGGCATAGCTGTAAATAAGTATAAGCAGCGCGCAGGCGATTAAAAGCGTCGTACCCGCCAGGAGCACATTTAATACAAACTCGCGGTTGCGCTGGTCTTCACCTATTTGGCGGGGTTTTAAGAGAAGCTCGTATAATTTTTTGAACATATTTTTTAACGCCGGGTGCGGGTGTGCAGCTCGCACCCGGTCTATTCAGTATGCCACGTATGGCTAGGCTGCGGTAGCCCATGCGCCGCCTGCTTCGGCTGATTGCAGCAGGCGTTGTTCGACAGCCGCAGTGCTACGCATAGTGGTGTCTGTTAAGATGCTGGTAATAACGTTGCTCATAACGGTGCCCTCCTTCCCCCCTCTTTACACATCATCGGCTATCATGTATCCGATACCGTAAGCTGTTTTAATAAGCTGCCGTTTAAAAGGTCGGTCGATTTTATCGCGTAAGTGTTTTATATGGACGTCCACAGTGTTGTGCCATGTCTCGCGGTCAATATTCCAAACATGGTCAACAATCATCGCGCGCGATACGGCTTTGCCGCGATTGCGTACCAGATACTCCAGGATATCAAACTCTTTGCGGCGCAGCGGAATGTGCACGCCTGCGCGGACAACACGCCGCCGGGTGGGATTGATGACCAAATCGTCCACCTCTATCACCGTTGCCGTCGTTATCGCAGACGAACGGCGCAGCAGTGCATGCAGACGCGCCTTGAGCTCGGCCATACTGAACGGTTTGGTGACGTAATCGTCGGCACCGGCGTTTAAAAGCGTAACTTTGCTGGGAATATCGGTCACAGCCGTCAGGATAAGTACTGGGGTAGGCACTTCCGCAGCGCGAATAGCTTTGCAAATCTCATAACCATTTTGGTCCGGCAGATGAAGGTCAAGCAGGATAATGTCATAGCCGCCATTCAGGGCTCGTCGGGAACCTTCTTTGCCGGTAGTGGCTACATCAACAGAGAAGTTTTTACCGAGGTGGCTCTTTAAACTGTCTACTAGTGACCGGTTATCCTCAATAATCAAAAGCTTCATCGTATACCTATACAATTCTATGGTACCAAGACAATTATTAAATAGTCCTTAACTTTTGCTTATTTCTGTAAAAGCAAGCTAGATCATTGCATTTTTTACGTAGTTAATGCTTTTTTAATGTTTACGCTTCTATAGTATAAAGGTGCGATGTGTCTATTTTTGTAGGAACTAAACCATCGCAGGCCACATACTCTGGCTGTCACGCTTTTTATCAGTCTAGTGCTGACGTGGCCGCTCGGACTTTTGGGTGGGCATGTCTGAGCGGCCATGCGAGCACTAGGTTCGTAATGGTTAATAATTATCTCATACGGTACCTATAGTATACCTTTAGCGCCTTGAGTTTTCCAAGGGCAAAATTAACTTTATTTAATTATTGAGCCATAATTAATAAGCTAGTAGCAATAATATGGTATCGTATGCAACATAATGTCGTACATACCCGAATTACCGATGGGACAGTTTATGGCTAGCGAAACCGATCCGCTGGCGGCCGGTTTCCGCCCCACTGTGCCTATCGGAGAGACGACGCTGCAATCTGCATCCCTGTCATACCTTGCAAACGTTGCAGCCAACCGCTTTAACCTGGAAACGGGCAGCTTACAGTCCTATGCTGCTGATATGACTGACCAGTTCACGTGCGGTTTGCCGGCGTTTGATGCACACGTGCATCAGGCACTTGGGCATGGCAGGAAGCAGACACTGCGAGAGCTAACAAGCAGAGCTCGCTTAATGGATGAGGCTGCACAGGCAGGGCCGCACACCATGCGCCGGATGCCCCTTGGACAACCCGGAAGCCAGAGACCACGCAGTCAGAGTCCGGCACGGCTAGCGAGCGATCCGCGTAACCAAAGATGGTCACAAGCCGTACAGAATTCTAAAAACGGTGGTTTCTACCGTAGCGAGGTGTTGATGATTGGAGCCGCACACTTACAGCTGATGGTAGCTCCGGAAATGAACCTTACGCCAGACGAACGTCGGCGCATGGCGCTTAATACATTGCTTACGCTGCCCGCCGATGATCCGGCACAACACCCCATAACATTTATAGAGGCAGCCGACTCGCTCCGCAGCCAGGGTGCAGTCGACCTTTCAAAAGAAGTGCTCGACGCCAAGATACAGGCCTTTTCTACGCTGGCTGAGGTAGAAATGCCGAACATAGCTCTTGGCGATCTATTTGAACTGTTTGCATTAGGGGGTAAATATGCCCAGAAAGGATTGGCGCTTTATGCTCAGTACGGCCCAGAGTTACTCGCCAAACCGACTACAAGCTACGTTGTTTTAACTGAGATAGCGGCATTTGCCCGGGCTGCAGCGCAGCGCATACCGCGGCAGGAGAGACCATTAAAGCGGCTTGTAGAAGACATGGCTGTCCGCTCGGACGGTACGGTAGCTCATATGAAGCGCTTCGGGGAGTTATTGCGCGGCGCTTACGATACGCTGGGTTATGAATATCCGGCGCCGTTGCGCGGCGCTGATGATGGTTTCTCCGCTGTGGGGATGACTGCTGAAGCCGACCCCGTTACTGAAGTTCTAGGGCCTGTCACAGTTGACGAATCTCAGGTTGCGGCACGCGGTGTGGCCGCCCGCTTGGACGATGAACTGCTCGAGCGCAGACTGTTTGAAAAACTAGACGTTATTGTCTTCCCTGCCGAAACCAATGGCATTCGCGGCGATGAATTTACTAAGCGCCTGAAAGACATAGCCAAAGACACAGCCGGCAGTGTGGAAGGTACTGAGGAGCGAGTCATTCTTGCCCGCTTGCACGACCTGGTGGCGGTCAGCGACCATTTTGATGGCCGGTTGTTTATAGCTAAAAAGGGTTCGCTCCAGGCACCCTTCCCTTACTTTTTATGTTTCTTTACGCATGGCGGAACGCGCTATGTAGTCGCTGAATCGCCGGTGCACAATAATGGATCGTATGTGATATCGGAAGATCATGTGCCGGGCGATTTGCTCGATGTGTTACAGATGCGCCGTACTGACGCCCAGGCTGTAGGCGCTATACAGGTCCGCCATGGCCGGCGGCATCCGCATGGTCCTACGCATCAGCAGAAAATCTTGAACACTGTGTTTCAGCTGGCGGTTACCAGGCCTGCTAGCGTTACCGTTGATGGTGCTGTGCTATAGTCTATACGATGATGGAAAGCGAGAACGGACCACCTGCCGACGATCGGCATTTGTGGTAT
>JARIHB010000137.1 GCA_029288515.1 Candidatus Saccharimonadota bacterium
TTCAATTTCGCTCATCGACATACGGTCTTTCGTGTTGCGCTCCATGCGCAGCAAACCGATGCGGAACTGGCGCTGCACCAGCTCACCCACCAGCTTCACACGGCGGTTAGCTAGGCTGTCGATGTCGTCGGCCGGTTCCTGCGTGTTGTTCAGACGGATCAGCTCGGCAACGATCGCAATCAGGTCGGCAAGGCGCATAACACGGTTCTCGACAGTGTTCGGAACGTCCAAATTCAGACGCTTGTTAATCTTGTAACGGCCGACGCGCGAAAAATCGAACCGCTTGAAGTTATACAGCATATTTTCAATCAATGCCTTGGCATTGTCTACTGTAGCCAGGTCACCTGGGCGCAGGCGGCGGTAGACCTCAATAAGGGCATCGCTCTGACCACGGGTGGGATCTTTGTCCAGGGTTGCCTGCAGATAGTTCGTGGTGCCGGTGTCGACATCTTTAAAAGCTTCTTTCATAGATGCTTCGTTCATGCCCAGCGCGCGCAGCAGCGTGGTAACAGCAATTTTGCGCTTACGGTCGATCTTTACAAACAGACCGCCCGAGGCAGCAGTTTCAAATTCAAACCATGCACCGCGGCCGGGAATAACCTTGGCACCATACAAGCTGGTGGCGCCGTGCTGGTCGGCTGTAAAGAATACGCCGGCCGAACGGATAAGCTGGCTTACCACAACGCGCTCAGCGCCGTTGATAACGAACGTGCCGCGCTTGGTCATCCACGGGAAGTCGCCCAGGTAGATTTCCTGTTCTTTCACCTCGCCGGTAACTTTGTTGGTCAGTTCCACCTTGGCCTTCAGCGGCGCTTCGTATGAAACGTTGTTTTCACGAGCCTCGGTCTCGGTCATCTTCGGATCCTCAAAGTGGTAATCCTTGAAGGCCAGGCTGAGCTTCGTGCCAGTGTAATCGTCAATCGGGCTGATTTCAGCCAACAGTTCACCCAACCCTTCCTCGATAAACCATTGGAATGATTTATTTTGGTGGTTAACGAGATCGCTCAGATCGATCGCGTCATCTTGGGCGGTGTAGTACACGCGCTTCGCGTTGTTTGCAGTCTTGGTGCTTTTCGCCATATATTGCAGCTGCTCCCCATAAAATTATCCTGCCGCGCGTAGCGGCAAAGACCCCTGCAGGCCTGCAGGGAATGTTAATAGCTTAATTTGTTAAGTGTTTGTTAGATATTTTCGCGCGAAGGTCTCTAAGCTGGGGATATTTGGCGCTTTGTCTCTCAAAGTGATACAGCGCGCCCAACTTACACTACTTCTTAGAGTAATATTATGGGCGCCTATGCAACAATTGTCAAGGATTGCTGCAAAAAATCTTACTGCAGGCCGGCTAACGGGGCATATACGGGGTCAGGGTTTGCTGCAATACACCCTGTGCCTCCGCAGCATGGGGGACCTCCATATGCGCATACTCCATGAATGACAGCTTAAACTGATCGGGTACACCATTACTGCCGATAATTTCAATCGGGTAAGCAACCGGTTTAAGGCCCAATGACTCATAAAAAGAGACAGCGTCAGGATTCTGGACTTCGGTACAGGCAGCCGCCTTGTGACGTCCATTGCTTCCCAGCAGCGCATGCCTTGCCAGCGCGAGCGCGTCAACGTGGTATTCGCCGGTTTCCAGACGGCCATTAGGTGTTTCTAAGTCAACGATGGTAGGATATCGCTGACGAAACCAGTTATCGGTAGTCGGTACACGGGGACGATACCGTTCAACCCGCGCAAAGGCACGCACTTCTTCGGGATCCCCAATCGGCTCGCGGCCCAATGCCGTGACCAAGTACCGGCTGTGCGGCTGCTGAGCATGCCTAACTATATCTTGAGGGCTGTGCATGACATCGTATATCATCTCTGGCGGTTGTAAACCTGTCTCAATAAATCGAGCTGTCCAGGACTGGCGGTGGACTTCGTTCATACCAATAGCGCAAAGAGCCGCATCGCATGCGTTGCGTGGGTCGACCCTCAGCTCAGAAACGCGCAATAGGCTCTCATTAGTGCAGTCGGCTGGATCGGTTTGGTAGTATGCAAGTGGATGTTCGGCAGTTGTTTGGATTTCTTTCATTCGCCCAGTATACACTAGGCCTTTGGCGGGGTGGTAATAATTTTATCCACCAAACCATACTTTACTGCCTCGTTGGCAGGCATCCAGCGGTCACGCTCCATATCTTCGTGAATACGCTCTTTTTTCTGGCCAGTGTTTTTTACCATAATGTCTTCAAGCAAGTGCTTCACACGCAATGACTCTTTGAGATCGATTTCCTGGTCGGTTACCTTGCCGCGGGTGCCACTGGATGGCTGATGGATCATTACCGTGCTGTTAGGCAGCAAGAAACGCTTACCCTTGGCGCCGCTGCTGAGCAGGAAGGCCGCAGCCGAAGCCTGCATGCCAATGCCGACCGTCTGCACGTCATTAGTAATGTATTGCATGGTGTCGTAAATGGCCAACGCGTCGTACACACTGCCGCCAGGGCTGTTGATGTAGAAGAAAATGTCCTTTTTGGCGTCTTCGGCCTGCAGGAACAGCAGCTGGGCGACAACCAGATTGGCGGTGTCGGGCGTAACGGGATTACCAAGCAGAATAATACGGTCTTTCAACAGTCGGCTGTAAATGTCGTAGGCGCGCTCGTAACGGCCCTCGTTTTCAATGACTGTTGGCACCAGCACGCTGCTCTGTGGGATGCTCGCTGATGCGGTAGTTATCAATTGGGTGGGTTGTGTCATATCCATATAATGCCTCGCTCTCGTTCATGCGTTAATCGCTCCATACATAATAAAAAATTAGCACTCTGACGTCAAGAGTGCTAATCTTCTGGAATCAACATCAGTTATGGTAGTCTGAGCGGCTCTACCGGCTTATTAGCCAGCCCTAAACCTTTAACAATCGTTAACAGGCCGGAAGCAAAACCTTCCAGACTATATTCCAACTCCGCAAGTTCCTCATATAAACCATCCCGTAAACTGTTTACCATCTCCTTGGCGCGATCGCGTGCCGCAGGGTCGAACCGAGTGCTCAGCATTTCATTGAACAGGCCGGGCACCTCCCTGTCCAGCAGATGCAGCCCATAGGCTCCGCTTGCACAACTGGTGGTGTTCATCTGTAAGCCGGTCTCGGGCGACCGTTGAGCCTTGTTCGTGTATCCCCACGGTATAAACAACCTATCGTTTTGGCGGTCATAATGCGTTTTTGCCTCGCCGTAACACACGTACGGGCCGCCCCCACTGCCCGGATAGGCTGTACGCCCTTCAACACCACGAGGATACTTACCCAGCGCAGTCGTCCGACGTACGCTATACTCGTCAACCAACGCCTCTTCCCAAAAGTGACCGGTCGTAATATGAGGAGAATCAGGATCGCCCAGCTCGATCAGGCCACCGACTGTTTCTCTCTCTATAAACCCTTGGGCGGGATTATCGTTATGCCCCGGGCTATAGTCGGCGCTTATTATAATATTATCTTGCATACCCGCGGCCACATGAGCGCCTTCATGCAGTCCCGTGCGCAATATGCCTCTCGAAGTAAATTCCCGCCCCTGGCCCTGGTCCCTGCAACGAATGAGCATGTGGCCAAATACCAACATACCATTCGAACTCTCTGTCATGTCTTGGCCAACTCTTCGGCGCAGGTCGTCATACGCTTCTTCAGGAACGATAAAAATAGGATGGTCGCGCATGCCCTCGCCGAAATCAGCCGCCAACTGCTCGCGGACCGTACCCAACTCTTCCCCATACTCGTTATTGAGGTTTGGCACTCTATGCACTACATCCAAAAAATGGCCACGAGAGATACCCTCTCTATCAATGTATGATGCAACGGCCTCGTTTACCCTTTTGTCTGGGTGATCGCCGTGCACAACTGTGTTGCCAATATAATGTACAGTACGGGCCGTCGCCATCCATGTCTTCGTATTCTCGATGCCACCGTCAGATACGGCAATCTGCTCATTAACCTGACCCACTTCACCGCCCTGCCCCCGATGAAACTCGGTCGCTGGTAAGCTCGCAACCATATCCGGTCCGCCTGTAACCGGCAGCAGGTTATTTCCCGGCAGCGGTCGTTCGTAGCTATCTGCGGGGAGCGCGGCGGGGTCGCAACCAAAGGTATGCGATCCCCTATCGGCATCGCCCATCTCCATGTGTATCATACTTGTTTTACGCTAAAAGGTTATTGTTCGTCTAGCTGAACGGGCGGATCCCAATCTGGCATCTGTTGCTGGTAGGGTCCTGGCTCGTGCGATTCTTCTGCGGGCATAGGCGGGAGCAACACTCCTGAAGAAGCGTACATCAGGGAGTGTGGGTTCAGGCGGAAATCCTCCGTGGTTGGTACCCTTGTGGATGTCCCGTACTGCGGGGGCAGCCCCTCGAAGGGGTCGGCTATCGCTTTCTCAAATAAAGAGGAGAACCGTTTAACGGCTTCCGGATTTCTCTCAGCCCAGTCCGAAAATTCGCTCACAAATTGCTCTGCCAATGCTGCCTGCCGGTCTACAGCTTCACCAACCGGATTACCCGGCGGCAATGTATTGTCTGGTTCGCCTGATGATATTTCAAAGCTCATATTGTTCTCCCTCTTTATTGTTCTTGCTCATCGGCTGGCAGCTCGGCCGGTTTCCAGTCAAGAGCACGTTGGGGGTGCTGCGGTGGTTCCAATGCAGGGGTATCTGGCTGCCGCAGCTCCGGCTCTTGCGTGTCGTCTTCTGCGGGGTGTTCAAGGCGCTTGATTAGAGAAGACGGCAGCTTGGATAATCCCGTAAATCTCCTGATATGGATGTACTCATGGCTGCTAAACGGACCAGCAGACTGTTCGGCAAAATCGCTGCTTTGAGACTCTGAAGGTGGAGCACTAGTTTCGTCTCTAGAGACCTGTAGCGCGAACATTTCAGCCGTATCCAACTTAGGCCTCTCCATCATATGTCGCAGAAGAATTCCACCTACTTCAGGTATCCGCACTATTTCCTCGAATCGTGAAGCACTGCCGAGTTCTCGAGGAGTAGTTATGTCAGTATACAACTCAGGGGGTACTGGAGAAACTATATCCTCATCTGGGTGCTGCTTCCAATACTGCTTCATGTCGAAGCCAAAAGAGGTGGCAGGTAGATCGCTTAGGCTACTACTAGTAGATCCCGGCTCCGCCCCACGAAGATGCTGAAGGCCCTGTCTCTTATACAC
>JARIHB010000138.1 GCA_029288515.1 Candidatus Saccharimonadota bacterium
ACAAAGCTCAGTGCCTGGTCGTCCTGGCTGTACGCTGCGGTTTTGTCGAAGAATACGAGCATCGTTTCGAAACCTTCGGGGTTGCCCTGGTTGTAGTAGGCGGCGAGGTCGAATTTTGGTGTGTCGGCGCTGCCGATGATACTCAGGCGCACGCGTTCCCAGGCCTTTATTGCTACCGGGCGGTTCTTGCGTACTTCGGCCAGCCAGGCGTCGAGTGTTTCGTCGGTGCCGAAGGACAGGTCGAGAACGGTGTAGACGTTTTGGCCGACGGTTTCATTCTCGGCGCGTTTGATATAGTCGAGCATCTGGCGGTTGGCAAACAGGATAGTGTCGGTTTTATCGAGCACCACGAGCGGCAGCGGCAAGGCATTGGCTACGAAGTTATGTGTCAGGTCACCGGGCTTGTTTTTGGCGGCTTTTTCTACCCCCTCCACAACGTTTGCCAGCTGGTATACATGGCTTACAACATTCATTACCATCTCATGGCCGATACCTTTATCTTTGAGGTCTGGCGCAGGCACCATGCCGGCGTCTGGGGCGATATGCAATACGGCCTGCCATATCAAGCGGGTGGGCTGCGTAAGGTATTTGGTGCTGAACCACGGCAACCACCACAGCGAAAAGAGCGATACGGCAATCAGGCTAATGAGCTGCAGTACAAAGCCCACCTCCAAGACCTTATCCATAAAGTACCAGTCGGCCAGCAGTAACGCGTTGTTGATAAGCACGATAACAAACAGGCGGTCGTGAACTTGTTTGATAAAGGCTTGTAGATTGTCCATGGACTACGGTTTCGACGCTACACGGCTGGTATCGGCGACGGCCGTGAGCCAGGTTTGACCGGGATTAAGCTTTATGGGTTTGCCTGCGTCATCTACAATGGTGAGCTGTTCGTTTTGGGAATTTTTCTTCCATGTGCCTTCGGTGACCGTACCGTCCTGGAAGACATAGGCGTGGCCGCTGCCCAGGCTGGCGTAGGTGGTGTGGATACCATCGGCGTTTAAGCCCTGGGCCATAACCAGCGCCACTACCACGTCGGGTGCGAGCTGTGTGGCAGTGCCCTTTTCGTCGACTACGTTGTGGGGCGCGCCGCCTTCGGAACGCATGTACCGGTTATTTGCAGCGTCGTAATCGTAGTGAACATTAAAGGCGCTGCCGGAAATAGTAAAGTCGATGGTTTTGGCCGTGGGTGTCTTGGATGGCGCGGCTGTCTTGCGTGGGAAGCCAGTAAAGGTCGAACTGCTATAGCCTTTCTTGTTGGAAAGATCAAACAGCTGGTCCATGCTGGTGTATACGTTATGCGGCGCAGCGCGACTGGTGATGCGGTGGAAATATGCGCCGTTGGTGAACTGGTCGAGGTCCTTAGCCTTCCAGTCTTTCATATTCTGCAAGGCTTCAGGGCTGCCGCCTACGTGGGCGATGCCGGCGTCAAAGCCCATAGCCCATTGGATATAGTATGGCCGTACCGAGCGCACCGGGCCCAGGTACGGTGGATTTTTATCCTGGAATAAGGCCAGGAAGCGTGTGATGCCGCCTTCGGCGACTGCCTCGAATACTACGCCGGCGTCATTCAGGCCGGATTGCGGGCGGGCGTCAGTGCTGTTCTCGATCATAACTCCTAGTACCGGGCGGGTGTTGATGCTGGGGTCAACCTGGCGGCCGCTTAAGGTGTTGGCTACGGTGGTGGGCTTAGGCGGCGTCACGGCCTTATGGGTTTGAACGGGCGCGTGGGCAACCGGCTTTGGCTTGTTGAAGAAGAGCGCGTATGCCCCTACTCCGCCACCGGCTAGCACTAGCACAGTAAGAGAAATAATGAGCGCCCATTGTTTTTTGCTGAGTGAGCGCAGTCTTTCCTTAAAAGAACGCTTGCGCGAAGTAGTTGCCTGGCCGCTTGCCGGAGCTGAACCATAGGGCAAACTGGCGGGCATGGCCGGCTCAAGGGGCGCATCGGCATCACTGTCGTCGATGGGTAGATCCTGCTGTGGGGCTTGTTGGGCCTGCTGGGGCCGGAAATTGTGGTGAAGATGGTCACTCATCATGTGCGATGCCTGTGTGGGATCAACCGGCTCCATAGGAGAAACAGGCTGACGAAAACGATTGCCGTCATTCATATCGCTTATTGTATCAGCTTATGGTTAGTTGGGGAAAGGTGCTGGGTTTGGGTTCTGGCTCCCCCTGCCAATTAGGCGGAGTGAATTCTACTCGCTGGAATACTGATTATATGGTATATAACTGTAATGGATTTTCAGGAGTATGGTATTAGCTCTGAGGCTCAGGCACGTATAGACGGTGCTTTTTTAGGACAGGTTACAGAGCGGCTGAATGCTAATTTGGATACTGGGTACTTCGTGCTACCACCCGACACTCGTGACGAGATAGAGGCGGTGTATATCAGAACTCACACAGGTATGCACGAAGCAGTCATGGATGGTAGAGATATTGCAGAGCAGACACTCGCTAATTTAGGCAGCTTAAGCTTCATTGACACACTTGGTATCGCTTCAAATAGGGGTGCACGAAACAAGAAAGACCCGGCCACGGTGTGGCTGGATAAATACCTGTATTTCCGTTTGTTTAAAGGCTTACTGTCAGAATAATTAAGCGCAGCTACAGGTTTTCCAGTGGAATGCCCGTCTTTTCAGACACCTTGCGTGCCCATTCCAGCAAGCGTTTGAACTGGTTGTCGCGCATAAGTTGCTCCGATTCGTAACGGTCAATTCGAGAGATGAAGCCATCAATCGTAGTAAGGAGCCGCTGGTGAGATTCACGGAGTTCAGTCAACTCCCTTTCCATGCGCTCGAACCTAGCCTCGAGGTTAACTACCTTCACTTCCAACTTATTGAACCGAGTGTCAACCTGTTGTGCAAAGCTGCTAATAACTTCAGATAAATCGGTAACGGCTTTATCTATTGCCTTGCCGACGATCTCTTCGACGTCTTGCTTTGTAACGCTTGCGCTCATACCTTTATTATACCTCACATTAAAGTGTCAGTTAGACTACCGGAAGCTGCTTACGTTTGCAACCAATTCTACAGAAAACGAATTCGGCCTAAATTACAAAGCCTGCAGCATTGTGTCGATACGCCGCAGGCTGACGTCCTTGCCGAGGACGGCCAGAGTGTCGGCCAGGCCGGGGCTGGCGGGCGCCTGGGTGGTGGCGATGCGGATAATACTGAATAGGACGGCCGGTTTTTGGCCGGTGGTGTCCAGGAGGGTGTTGAGTTCGTTAGTGAGGTTTTGGGCGGTAAAATCGCTCTCCAGCAGCATATCTTTGGTTTGCGTCAGCAGATCTTTGATGGTGGTGTTGTCCAGCTTTTTGAGTTGTTTGTGTGTTTGCCACAGGCTGGGATCAACCGGCAGATCTTTAAAAAAGAACATGGTAAGGCCGGGAATTTCGGCAAAGTATTTCAGGCGTTCCTGGACCAGGCCAAGTACGCGTTTTTTGTAATCGTCGTCGTAGGCGGCGGCTTCTTCCGGCCAGAAACCGTCAACGCGTTTGTACAAGTCAGGCAGTTCTAGACCGCGAATGTATGAACCGTTCATCCACAGCAGGCGCTGCTCGTCAAAACGGGCGCCGCTTTTTTGGACGCGGTCCAGGCTGAATTTTTGTATCAGCTCGTCCTGGGTGAAGATTTCCTGCTCGGTGCCGTCGTTCCAGCCCATGGTAGCAATAAAGCTCACCAGTGCTTCCGGCAGGTAGCCGTCGCGGATATAATCCAGCACGTCTTTGGCACCATCGCGTTTGCTGAGCTTTTTTTTGC
>JARIHB010000156.1 GCA_029288515.1 Candidatus Saccharimonadota bacterium
TTTATTGAACAGCTTATGCCCGCTGCGTTTGCCAATCTCGTACCCCACCATATTGCCGATGATGGCGGCAGCGGTTAGTGCCAGTAGAGTAGTTGCCAGATGCAGCCTGCCTTGCGCTGCAAAAAACCCGGCCGCGAACAGCAGGGTATCACCCGGCAGGAAGAAGCCCGCCAGCAGGCCGGTCTCGGCAAAAATGGTCAGCGCCAGGCCGATAATACCACCGGCTTCAAAAATGCGATCCACACTAAACACTTTTTGCAATACCACGAATGCCACGCCAACCGCCGCAACCGTAATACCTACTTTGTATATTTTCCGCATCTGTTCAATTGTATCATCTTGCATTGTGTTTCTTGGTATACTTATACCGATGGGCGATAGATAAAAAGGAGAGGTACCCCGCATGCAAGAGATTTTATTAGAATTGGAAAAACGTGATGTAACCGGCAAAGCCGTAAAGCATCTGCGCGCCCAAGGGATTGTACCGGCCGTTATCCATGACCATGGCAAAGAGTCGGTACATGTGAGCGGTGAGTACGGCCCGCTGTTGAAGGCTTACATGGCCGCCGGCAAGCACCACCCCATTCAATTGAAGGCTGCAGGCAAACAGTACACCGCACTGATTAAGTTCGCCGAATTCAGCCCCAAGAAGCACGAACTCCGCCACATAGTGTTCAACGCTGTAAAGGCCAATCAGAAAGTAACCGCCGAAATCCCCGTCCACCTGAAGCTGGAGGAAGGTAATGAAGTTACGCCAGCGGAGCGGGCCGGCCTGGTGGTACTGCGCCAGCTGGAGGCTGTCGAGGTAGAGGCCACTGCCAAGGAGTTGCCCGACGCCTTGTTCTTTGATGGTGAAAAACTGGCAGCAGTGGGTGACCACGCCACGGTCGCCGATCTGGTAGTCCCGAAGGGTGTTACTGTTAAGACTGAGCCTGAACACCAGCTGGCAGCTGTCTTCGAGCCGAGCGCCCTACAGGCCGCTAACGATGCAGCCGGCGGTGATGCTGACGAAGAAGAAGCGACTGCCGACGTGGATGCCGGCGAAGCTGCCGAAGGTCTGGACGCTGAGAAGGCGGCCGAATCTGCCGAATCAAAAGAGGCTTAAGAGTTTGGGGCTCCCCGTAACCCCTGTTGCTACGCGCGCAGCGAGAGCTGTTTGAGCACGTGCAATAGAGGTGGAGGGGAGCCCACTCAATCAGTTTTCTAGGAATCCGCCGGATTGGTGGGCCCACAGTTTAGCGTAGGTGCCTTTTGTAGCTAGTAGTTGCTTGTGACTGCCCTCTTCGGTGATGCGTCCGTTTTCCAGTACCAGGATGCGGTCCATTTTCTGAATGGTACTCAGGCGGTGAGCAATAACGATGGCTGTGCGTTTTTGCATAAGCTGCCACAACGCGTCCTGGATAAGCACTTCGCTCTCGCTGTCCAGTGCTGATGTAGCCTCGTCCAAAATAAGTATCGGAGCATTTTTGAGAATAGCCCGGGCGATAGCGATGCGCTGCCGCTGTCCGCCGCTGAGCTTGACGCCGCGCTCGCCGACAATGGTATCGTAGCCGTCAGATAATGAGTCGATGAAGTCGGCGGCATGGGCTGCACGGGCAGCGGCAGCAATTTTTTTATCGCTGGCCTCCGGATTGCCGTAGGCAATATTTTCGCGCACCGAACGGTGGAACATGAGCGGTTCCTGCGGCACATATGATATGGCTTGGCGCAGACTGGGCTGGGTGACTGCGGCGATATTTTGGCCGTCAATAGTGATGCTGCCGTCGTTAACGTCTTCGAAGCGCAGCAGCAGGCGGGTAAGGGTGGTTTTGCCGCCGCCGCTGGGGCCAACCAAACCAATTTTTTCACCAGGTTTGATATGCAGATTGAGCCCGGCAAACACCGTTTGTTCGCTGCGTTCATTTTGGTAATTAAAGGTAACATTCTGCAGGTTAATAGCACCCTTAGAAGCCTGCAGGCGTTTAGCATCCGGTGTGTCGATTACCTCAGTTTGCTCCAACATATACTCCACCATCGGCAGCGCCATCAGGAAGCCATCTTCGATGCTGCGCAGCATCGTGTTGATGTCGAACAGCCGGTTACTGAGTGTGAGCGTAAAGGTGAACGCGAAGATGCCTACGCCCAATAGTGACGGATCTTTTTGCACAAGCATGTACGCCACATATACGAACAGCGCCTGCATAATGAGCAGCATCGCGACCCGGTTGCTGCCTTTAGTGGCCGCAAGTGTCCAATCTCTGAGGCGCATGTCGCGCAGAACGCCGCTCAAACGGTAGTGCTCATGTGATTCGTCCGGCTCACGGGCGAATGTTTTAACAGTTTGCACGTTAAGGATTGTGTCGGCCAGATGGGCAGTAAGATGTTTGGTGGCAACGAGCCGGTCTTTGCGCAGATTGGAACGGCGCCGGCTTTCCAGCACGCCAGTGCCGACGGTAATCAGCGTTGTGAACAGTAAGAGTGATCCGAGCAGCAGCGATTCAGCAAGCACGATGATGACCCCGGTGATCATAACTACTACAAAGGGTACAAGCTGTACATACAGCCCGTTGGTAAGCTGTGAAAAGCCGGTAGGCAGGTCGATGGCGTCGGACACCAGTTTGCCACCGACGTTATTGTTATGGAAGCCGACGCTGCGGCGTAACAGCATGTCTAAACCCTGGCCTTGCAGCCGGCGCATGGTTTCGGCCTGGTAGCGCAGATAGGCGACGAAACCGACGCGATTGGCTATAAAGCCAAGCAGTGCGACTACGCCAAAGGCAATAGCGTACGTCCTCACATGCGGGTCGGGGTGGCCCAGTGAAGCGAGTATCTTGCCGATGAATAGCGGAGCGACAGAGTTGAGCAATACAGAACCAATAGGGAACAGCAGACTGCCCCATAGCAGGATCCTGTTCCCCTGTAGGCTTGCCTGCCAGAACAGGTGGAGTGTCTCACGCTCAATAGAAACAGCTGGTTTGGATTTCATATTATTCCTCAATGAACCCGCCAGACTGGTGAGCCCACAGTTTGGCGTATGTTCCTTTCTTTTTCAGCAGTGATTGATGACTGCCCTGCTCTTTAATAACCCCATGGTCGAGCACGATAATCCGGTCCATTTTCTGAATGGTACTCAGGCGGTGAGCGATAATGATGGCCGTGCGGTTTTTCATCAGTTCCCATAAGGCGGTTTGAATGAGCTTTTCGCTTTCACTGTCTAGCGCCGATGTGGCTTCATCCAGAACCAGTATAGGCGCATCCTTTAAAAGCGCCCGGGCAATGGCAATCCTTTGCCGCTGTCCGCCGGATAGCTTCACGCCGCGCTCGCCAACCATCGTATTGTACCCGTCGGGCAGCGTGGTGATAAATTCGTCGGCATAGGCTTTCCGGGCGGCTGCTTTAACCTCAGTGTCGGTGGCGCCAGGTTTACCGTAGGCAATGTTTTCGCGGATTGAGCGGTGAAACAGCAATGGCTCCTGCGGCACGTAGGCGATAGCACGACGTAAGTCGTCCTGAGTGATGTGGGCGATATTTTGTCCGTCGATGGCTATACTGCCGCCATCTACATCGTTAAAGCGCAGTAATAGTTTAGTAAGTGTGGTTTTACCTGAGCCGGAGTGGCCAACCAAACCAATTTTTTCACCAGGTTTAATATGCAGGTTCAGCTTGTTGAACAGGACATTTTCATCGCGTGAATCCGGATGGGTAAAGTCCATGTCCTGGAACGCAATGCTGCCGCTGGTGATGCGTGCCGGCTCCGGCTGCAGCGGGTCGCGTATCTCCGGCGTCAGGCTAAGAATGCCGATCATATCCTGTGCGTCGCCCAAGGCGCGGTTATACGTGCGGAGAGTGTTAGTGCCGAAGTTCCACAGTTGCTGCGTGATAATGCCGGTGTAGGTAACTATCAAGAACACGGTGGACATATCGGCATTGAACGTCATAACGCCAACCACAGCCATGGTAAGCGACAGTGCCAAAATCGTCGTATTCAGGCCGCCAAAAAATAACTGCTGCCTTTGACTGCCCCACATCATAGTAAGTAATCGGTGATGGGTAGTGTTGGTGAGCGCGTCAAACTGCTGTTGTTCGTATGGCGCGCCAGCAAAGCTTTTAATGGCCATCACATTAGTTACGGCATCGGCCAGATAACCGGTCTGTCTTGTTTCGGCGGTAGCTTGTTTGGCGCTGAGCTTGCGCACGCTGCGGCTTACATAGGCTGAGCTGACAATGAAGAGTATGCTGAATAGCAAGAGTATAACGGCAAACTGCGGTGCCCGAGGCAGCAGAATAGTAGTCGCAAAGATGATTGACAATAGCATGGGCAAGGCCTGAAAAATAGTGGTGTCGGCCATGCGTATGTACGCGCCAAGTAATTTACTGCTTTGTGATACCAGCGAGCCGCCAAAGTTATTGGCATGGAAATTGGCGCTTTGGCTGAGCAGGTGATTGAACACACGTTGCGCTATATCCTGTTCCACGTTGCCCTCTAAGCGCCAGACGAGTGAATCGACAATCCGCCACATAATCAGGCCGCCCGCAATGATGAGTCCGGCATAGGCGGCCAGTTGCGGCCCAAAGCTGCCCCATATATCGTGAGGGATAAAGTCATGTGTGCTCAGACGCTGAATGACGTATGCCATAATCAACGGCGGCAGCATGGAATTGATGAGAATAGTAAAGGGGCTTGCCACGAGTAGGCCGATAACCAGTTTTTTATGGCGCCAGGCAGCACGCCAGTAAAACCGGATTGTCTGCGCGGTAGTGGCAACGGGCGTTTGCCCCGGTGTGCTCATACGGGTACTCCGGCCCTACAAAACATAGGGTGGGTTACGATTAATATGACGGTGTTTGTCTTGGGCGATTTGTTAGGTTACGAAACAGGTATGATCAAATATAAATCAGATGTATATTATAGCATGACCGTCAAGGCAAAACAATCTCCGGCTGGGTCCGGCAGCCCGGTTATAATAAAGATATGAACCAGTTATTGACTGACAAATTAAAGACGCTGCCTTCGCAGCCCGGCGTGTATTTTCATAAAGATGCCAGCGGCGAAATTATTTACGTGGGCAAGGC
>JARIHB010000157.1 GCA_029288515.1 Candidatus Saccharimonadota bacterium
TGTGTATAAGAGACAGGCCTATGAGTTTCGAAGGGGTCAACGAGAGCAGAAACCCGGGGTATGCCGGCATACCGGCAGATCATACAGGTTTTGGTGAAAGCGGGGTTACCGACCCTTTTGGCGTTGATCCCTTTCCGCCGTTGTACGACCATTCTGCGCCAGACGATCAGGGAGGAGGTTTAGGCGTGGCGAATTTCCTACCGGGCAAGCAGGTAGACGATGCGCCTGGTGATACGAGTACCGGATTTACGGTGCCGTATTACACGCCCACCAAGAGAGGGACTGATGTATCCTCAGAGACGGATGCCCCGTCCTCTGCCAACGTGCGCCCTGACAAGCAACCAGCTCCGGATGGTGATCCGGATGTTCCGGATGACCAAGACAAAGAAGAATTTGTGCATACCCGTGAAAAGCCAAATGGTGTAGGTACGATGTTCCGGATTAAGGCGCTATTCAGGCCCAAAGAGAAAGGTCCGCATCCTAACTCTGATCGTCCTGATCCAGGCATGGTCGCAGGCTTTATACGCAATGGCGGCACCTCGTACATGTCGGTTACGCGCAGGGCGGCCAATGGGCCAGTGTTTATCGACGCAACGCCCGATCTTTTGCCTGAAGGTGTTGAGGTAACCGACGTGTCAGGCAAGCTCACTGGCGCAGCACAGTTTATGCCTGCCGAGCATCCGGCGTTTCAAGCAGCGGAAAAAAAGGGCGACAGCGAAGCTACAGGTGAAAATGGTTTTACCTATTGGGCAGTACTCACTGAACAACGCCAGGGGGGTGCGCCACCTCAAAAGGGCGGCGGAGGTGATGCGGGCGACAAGGCTGAAGGACAACAGCCTAAACGCGGAGGCAACGACCGCACGTTCGACATCGGCAAGATGATGGGCCGTGGCGGCGTAGGTGCCTTTAAAATTGTCTACACCGGCCAAACGCCCGATACCGAAGTCTTCGAAGACCAGCGGCAGGAAGTTATTGACGAATTGTACGACGCCGCACAGTTCCAGGAGACTGCGGACGGCCGACGAGACAAGGCCCGCTACGATGCAATCGCTCAGGATCTGGACGAGGCGGCCCGCAAAGGACCGGTACACCGGCAGGTGCTGGTGGGCGCTAACTCGCCCGAAGAGTTAATGGAGGCGGCGCAGCGATTTGCGTACAGCGCTATGAGTACCGACGAAAGCTCTTGGGATCTTGCGCGGAGGGTTGATGGTGGTTTTGCTATTTATACTGCTGGGACTGAAGATGAAGCGCTGGATGCTGCGCTTAGCGCCGAACATGTCGTGCCCGAATCGATAGTGTCGCCCGACCGTTTTGCCGGGGATGTACGATTCCCGGCTGAAACCGAGGTACCGGGCATAGAAACCGAGGAGCAGTTCTCGTTCGGCGCGGGTAACCGTGAAGTT
Source organism: Candidatus Saccharimonadota bacterium (assembly GCA_029288515.1). Classification (GTDB taxonomy): domain Bacteria; phylum Patescibacteriota; class Saccharimonadia; order Saccharimonadales; family UBA4665; genus PMNU01. Next base: position 1,404 of record JARIHB010000157.1, read on the forward strand.
GATCCTGGTGATTACGTGGCGTATATCGGCGAGGTCGAGGATGATTACGGCAACCGGCGGCCGGCTCCTGTGCCGCTGGATACGCTTATGGAGCATGGCCTTGTGCCGGGTGCTAGTGGTTTTGGTAAGACAGTGCTTCTTGAACAACTCGCCGCCGGCGTTATTAAGGCTGGCTGGGAGCGCCACTTGGCGGATCCTTCAATCCCGCCGGTGAAGGTTATTGTATTCAGCGCCCGCAAGTCCGGGGATGTGTCTATTAATGTAGCCGATATGCTGGCTGCCTTCCCAGAGTTGCCCGAAGAGTTGAAGAAAGTATATGTCTTGCGGCCGGGTGAAGGCTATCGTCCAACGGTGAACGTTCACGCGGCTCTCGAATCAATTAAGGCGTCGATGGCCACTGCCAAGGATGTCTTTAGCGCTGGCGCCAGCGGCGATGCCGAGTCAACGCGTGTAAATGAGCGGTACTTTATGGATGGTACAATCACTGCCCGTGAAGCACTGGGCGCTGACACCATCAACAACCGCTCCCGGTATAAGTTTGGCGAACCGGCCGACCCAACGAATGCCTTCCTGGCCTGGATGGTGCGCCAAAAGCTGCGAATGGGTAACTACGAAGCAAAAATCCAGGGCAACGTAGGTGAGTATGTCGCCGGCCCGATGGAAATGCACCCGCACACTATCGCGGGCGACGCCTTCCATGGCGGCCACCCAGTAGATTATCGCAAGGTGCTCCGAAACCTGTCGCTACATGTGGAAGAGCTGGAAGCCATGGGTACTGACGCCACGAGCCGCAAGATTGCCATGATGGCTAAAATGAGCGCGCTGGAGGCAATGATGCGCGCTGAGGCGGGCGGCGCCAACAATAACGTAAAACATCTGCGTACACTGGTTATATTTGATGAGGCGTATGACCTCTTCGATGACACTGCCACGGGTGACATAATGGCCGACTATCTTACACGCGTACGCAGCTTGGGAATGGGTATTCTGATTGCCCAGCAGGGTGGCTTCGACATCATGAACAAACGTGTTATCAAGAACACCCAGACAGTATTCGCCTTGAAGCAGTCCGACCCGAAAGACGCCGAAGTACTCGCCGACCGGCTTATTATCAGCCACGAAGAAGCCAATTACCTTGGCCGCGCACGTCTGGGTCGCGGCCAAGGTCTGATCTCCGGCCGCGGTCTGCCAGCTACACGCTTCAGCGCGCTAAAACCGTGGGATATACCGAAAGGCGAGGGTACTTACGGAGACGTGGGAGACGTATTAGACTTTGGCATTTGGGAAACGTACTTCACGCGCGAAGAATTGGAAAATATGTCGTTGACCGAAATACAGGAGTACGCTACGAAGGATCCTGATGGCATTCGCATCGGCATGCAGGCGCAGCTTAATGCGGCGATTGTAGCCGACGGCCATGTGCCCCAACGCATAGGCAGAGGCAATCCAGATAAGGGCGAGATCGCGTATTTGCATCAGGCTATCGTGAAGGCCCGGGAAAATCCGGTTGAGCTACGAAAAATGAAGGCAGCGGCGGTCATGCATGCTATTAATGCGGCCTATGGTCGGGGGGTGCTCCAAAACGTTGCCGCCAAAGAGGAAACGGCCGCGTACCACGCCGAAAGACTGATACGGCAGATAACCGGCGAGGCAATGCCCATAGAATTATCGCCGCCGCGCAATTTGGTGTTGGCCACAGGTGAATACTCGGTGGTAGAAGATGCGATTGTAGCCCGCTTGACTGCGGAAGCGGTACAGCTTACACCGGCGCAAATGGCGACCATAACACGGCCGGGGATGCCGCTCGAAAATCTCAAGGGCAGCACGGCAGCAGAACAGATTGACGTACTACGCAGCTATGAGAATAATGCCTATGACCTCCTTATTTCGTCTGTACGAACAGGTGTGCCGACCGAGATGGCCATAAGGGCAGTGGCAAACCTGGTGAATGGCGAAGTGCCTGACCTACCCGACAATGACCTGCTGAAAGAAATATCGGATAATATGGGCTATAATACGCTGACCGTGCCGGGTAAGGGTCTTGAATTTATGAAAATGATCGTTGAGCAGCGCCTGGGTAGGCCGATGGATGAGAAGCAGATGGCTCTGTTTATGGGAACGCATAAGGCGGCATGTGAGCTGGCCGAGAATATGGACGACGAGGCCGGTTTCCCGGCCATCCGCCGCAGCATTACCAAGCAAATAGTGGATAAATACACAAGTACCCCCCGCGTGTATCTTGGCGATTACGAAAGAGAGGTCTATGATGGCAAAGTGAAGTTCAGCGGGATAAATGCGCGCATGCAGCTTCAGGATGTAAAAAAGAAAGCAAAAGATTTTGTCGCAAACGCCGACTACAAAGTCAATGAGGCTGACCTGTTCTTTAACTACGACCTCTTGCAGGGAGCGACAGCGCTCGACCAATTGCTGAGCGGTCTCATACAGGCTGCAAATGCAAGTCAAAAGGGCGTGATCTTTAAGATGCTGGCTACCGAGTTCCAGGAGCCGTCAGACCAGACGCTGTTTGTCCAACTGCTGCGTTCGAACAATTTCCAACTCCAGGATTTATGGAAGCAAATGTTATCCCTCGAAATATTGTATGGCAACGAGAACGACCGGCCGATTCCTGTAACGCGTTGGCTGGTTAACCGTCTGCAACAGTACACCACGGCACTACACGAGCAAACAATTCAATCATTCCGCACGAAAGCGATGGCGGGGCAAAAGGTATAGCATATGACAGGCGAATTTGGTGGTAATGATGGCGGTAACGACACACCATTCGAGCAAGAGAATCGGACTTTTGGAGCAGAGTATGGTGGCAACATAGGCGGTGGGCCTCTGTATGTGCCGGGGGGTCACCCGTCTGAACATGCCCAGGATGGGTTCGAGGAGATCGGATATGATCCAGGTAGGCTCACCTATGACCCTACGGCATCTTATCAGACCTACTACGAAGCCCGGCGACCCGCGCTGCCTGCGGCGGATGAATTCGCGACACCCTTAGTTGATGATATAGGACAAGACAGGAGTGCCGATAGTGGTCATACTGTCCGTGATGCTGACTTGTTATCGGATCGGGTATTGTCCAATTTTCCTAAGCAAGGCAGCATTCATCCAGAAGACCCTGCCGCTAGCGCAGAGCGGGTATGGCGGCCGTCCGATGGGGTGCTTCCGCTCCCGGTGCAGCAAGATGTATTTAGAGTAGCCGACCCCGTTGACCAGCAGATTGACGTTTCGCCCGAAAGGCCGCCGAAAGCGGCACATGAATCTGTTGCGGAGCCGGTATCAGAGGAAGTAGAAGTGGTCGAGATCGAACCTGAAGATATTCAGGACGGGCGCCCCGTAGAGCCGCAATATCCGCCCTACGTACACCCCGATCGTCCTTCGCGTTCATACGAAAAGGGATTGCTTGTTGCACACCGCAACATAGTGATTGTGGGGAATAACCCGGATCTTACGCAGCCGGCTATGCGTGACACGCTCTACGCTGCGGCTGGGTATTTGGAGAATGATGATAAAATACCTGCCGCTCAAAAGGTGATCATCTCGGTTGACCTTGGCCCTGAACCAGATCCTTACCTGCTGCGTCACTACGACCCTACCCGATTTGACCTGGTGAACGTGCAAGCAACCGGCGAGGGTTTGACAGCAAGACTCAGTGCCGACCAGCTATCGGCAGCGTTGGCTGCTATGATTACGCCCGATCAGGAAAAGCAGGCAGGCATACGCCAGATGCTGGATAAAATTACCCACGGCCTGCCGCGGCATATTGAAGACGAAAGCGGCCGCATCGTGGAGGCGCCACCAAGCGTCGCCCAGGTTAAAGCTGCGTTAAACTACTACACTGCTGCCTCGCGTGGCCGGCGGAGCACTGAGCTGGATGCGCTCACCAAAGCGCAGCGCCGTATATTGAATGGGGGTCTTATAGGTAATGAGCGTGCTAAGTTATGGGAACAGCAGATTGCCGCAGCCGCAGCCGGGCTGGAACATGCTTATACCGAAGAGGACACGCGCGGCGGTGTGCCATTTGACCAACGTATACGCGCTATTCAGCAGGCTATGCGTATCCGGCATAACCGCGGCGAGTCGCCCCTACCTACCGTTATACATATATCAATGGGTGAGACAGCCGGGCAGGAGCTGGACTTTACTGCCGCACAGCTCAAAGCAATCGTGGCTCTTTCCGCTATTTTTGGCAAAAGAGAGATTTGGTTTGGTGAGCCAGCCGGCGGGCTGTATGTAGATAACGCCCATTTTGCAATGGAGAACGACCGGCTTGCCGGACCATTCAATCATTTGATGAACCTGGTGACATATAAGCGTACGCCGTCAGTCCTGTCGACTGCCTTTATACCCGACAGCCAGACACCCCCTGTGTATTTGCGTAACGCCGTGTACGGTATAACGCCTGTAGATTCTCCGAGCGCTGGCATGCTAGCGAAGATGGTCGGACGTGAAACGCGTGTGAAATACACCGGCGTAAGCGGCGGTACAAATTATTCGGATAGTGCTTCCTTGGGCGGAAGCACGGGCATGAATTACGAGCCTAATGAGACCTTTGGTGCTGGCTCTAACACCGGCCTGAACGGCGGGGCGGGCGTCAACAAAAACCCTTCCGTAACGCATAATTACACAGTCGGCCCCGATGACCGGGTGCAAGATGTTGACATGGGCACCGACTATATACGGCCTGGCAGACTGGGGATCGTTGGTGCGTTTGGTGTGCCGGTTGATCCTTCTATTGAAGGCATATATAGGGTTAAGACAGGCGAAAAAATGGATATAGCCTGGCCGCCGCGTGATGGTGACGATGACCAAACGTTGAGCCTTCGGGCCACGCTGCTGGCCCCCACGCTCGAGCAAAACCAGGCACTGGCGCGCCGTATGGATACCATGGAAACGCTCATCAGGGCAAAATACGGCGAGGGGGCTATTGCGCTTGGAGGAGGCTCTCCTTCGAAGCAACTGGCACTGCCCCGGCCGCCGAAGGAGAATATAGAGCAAGCTAAGCCTATGCACCCGGGCGTCGCGAAGCGGCACTGGCCTATGATGTATGAAGAGCACCGTCGAATATCTATCAATAACGGCGAACAACCTCTTACGAGAATGGGGTATTATCATCACGAGTATACAAGGGCGATGGAACCGTTAATGGACGAAGTACGACGGCAGTTTATAGTCCAGTTTGGTAATGAGCGGCGGTATCTGCCGCATTGGCCAGGCTTCCGTGACAGAGTTCTGCCTAACGTTCCCGGCTTCGTATTATTTGATGAGTGGCTCAGCCAGAACGGTTTAAAGTAAACCGCAAGAGGCTTGTAATTGTGCCCGCAAGCGTGCACAATACGCGGATATAAAAGCATAAGGAGGTGAGCGACATGCATATTGTAGGAGGTTCAGAAGGGAACGCCGAGGTGCCGGACGTTCCACCGGGGGTATGTCAAGGAATTAGCGGGCCTGATGGGCCGCCCGGGGAAGATTTTTTCCGTGGCACCGGATATATTGCCGGACTTTTTATACGTTTTGGCGAACTGGTGGGGCTGCACGAAAAGCCCGATGCCGATGGCTACTACCCCAGCGATAAACCCCTGCCAGGCTCCGACCTGCACGCCGACAATACGGGCAGCAGATGGGACCAGCTCAAAAAGGACATGTGGGGATAGTACACCTAGCGCTGCGTTCATATAT
>JARIHB010000159.1 GCA_029288515.1 Candidatus Saccharimonadota bacterium
CTTGTAATTTTTGCCAGCTGAATGCTTTACAACAGCCTGATTTTGCTTTGCTTTCGCCGGAGTAGTTGCGGCAGCTGGCTTATCGTCAGCTGGAGCGGGCGTTACAACATCCGCTTCTTTGCCGGCAGTAACAGTGCGGGCGCGATTGCGCAGCGCGTACCAGATAGTGAGACCAGTAAGTATTACCAGGACAATCCAAGGTAAAATGCTGTGCTTTTTTGCACTGGTGTTAGTAGTAGCAACTACTTCTTTTTCATTATTGTTTTCTGCGCTCTTGGTGGTGTCAGCCTTTACCTCGGGCTTGTTCTTGTCGTTGGCGGCAGGGGTGGCAGCGTTGCCTTCCGTTGCAGTAGCATCGTGCTGTGCTGCGGCAGCATTTTGGCCGCCCGAAGTGACCGTCGTGGTCGTCCCAGAGCCGGTAGAGCCACTGTTGCCGCCGCCAAGGCCGCCTTGAGCCGGCGCAGCAATCGTAAAGCTGCCATTTGAAGTAGTGACAGCCAGGTCAGCGCCCGCATTTACCACCTTACCGCTTGTAAAGTTCACTGCAGCAGTACCAGCGGCAACAGCTTTGAAAGTCACCGTAGCCAACAGCTGACTGCCCTGCTTTTTAGAACCAAGAATGGTGCAGTCGCCGGTGCTGATATTGCCACCACCAGCGCTTGGCTGGGTAATACAAGTAGTAAATGCACCGCCGGAAATACCGACAGCTTGCAGCTTACCTGCATCATACGTCAGATTGGCGCTCGCACTGTCAGCGTCGTTTGCGCCGCTGTTTTCGTAAATGCCAACGCTAAACGTATTACCATTCGTGTAGGTGCCGTTAGCCGGGCTAAGCGACAGGGCTGCCGTACCCGCGGCATGAGTCGTAGCCACCGGCACAAAGGCCATTGCGATGCCGGCGATCAGGCCGGCGATTGTCTTGAACATACTTTTATTCACTTTCATACTATTTACCTTACTTATTCCAGTTCGATGACAGAATGGACAGGTCGTTCAGGTTAATCGAGCCATCGCCATTCAGATCACCTTGCGCTGCAGTCATACCTGTCTTATTCCAGTTGCTGGACAGAATGCTGAGGTCGTTCAGGTTTACCGAACCGTCGCCGTTGATGTCGCCAGCCTTGGGCGTAGTTGTAGTGGTACCGCTTGGGTCAATCATCTCCAGGTTGTCCATATAGCCGGTGATACCGGAATTCCCCTGGACGTTAATATAGATGCGGGCTGCTACCGCGCCGACAGTCGGCTTGTATGCAAAGTTAGCATTCTTAACACGTATAGCATTGACATTGGCGTCATAGCGAACGGCGCTGCTGTACTGCGTGTTGATAACCGCACCGTTGGCGTCGTACTCATCAACGTAGTAGGCAACTTCGCCGGCGGTGATAGTCTTGATATTGAAGTACCCCTTAATGATGTACGTCTTGGTGGGATCTATGGTTACCTTGGGGGCCCAAATGTGGGCGTCGGCGCCATTAGCACTAATGTAGAGGGAATTCGTCGGGCTCGAAGCGTTGCCCAGAACGTAGCTGCCATTTGTACCGGTGTCCTGTTTTACAAGAATGCCGGTAGTGTCATCGGTAACCCACTGGGTAGCACCCGTCGTGTTGCGGTTAGCATAATCAGTGCTGATAGCGCTGTCGAAACTACCGTTAGCAAGCATGTTCGTGCCGTTCACAATGGCGTCGTGAGGAGTCACCACACTGATCTTACCGGCGTCGGCCTGCTGTTTTACGTAGGCTGCGATCTGGTCAAGAAGGGTGTTAGAGGTAGTGTAGTCATCACTGCTTTTAGGAGTTGTAGAGGTAATGTTATGGAAGGTCAGCGTCAGCCATTGACCGTTGGTGATAGCGCTGTCAATGTACGCCTTGACGGTTGCCAGCGTTTGGCGAGGCGCACCGCCGGTAGTGCCTTCTTGGATTTGTTCATTGACGATAAGGCGATCGTTGTACGGCCAGATGTTATTGCCCAGGTCGGCAAAACCGCGGAAGGTAGCGTAGTACTTAGCACCAGTAGCCAGGACAGTGTTGTTGTAGTCGCCATATGGAGCCGCAAAATCGACCGCGTCATAGCCCTGGGCTGCCAGGTCGGCCTTACTGTCGCGCAGTTCAGTTTCAATCTGAGCATCAGTCAGCAACGCCTGCTCGCCACCGCCGGTACTGGCCAAATAGGGATGCGTCTGGGTGTGTGAGCCGATGTTCCAGCCATATACGTCATGCAGCTGCTTAATCTGATCCCAGGTCATATAGCTGGCAGCAGGGTCAGCCAGACACGTACCAGTCGTCGCCACACACTTGGTAATGATGTAGTTGGTGCCGGTAAGGCCGTACTTCTGCAGCGTCGGCGCAGCCAAACTTAACGCGCTGCTCAAACCGTCGTCAAACGTAAACGTCACCCGCGGTGCGGCAGTCAGACTGGTGGCCGCGGCTGCATGTACGTACGGTAATGCGCTCATACCAACACTAAACAGCAGCGAAGCAGCAAACGCCAGGCTTTGCGCCTTTTTAATGAATTGCTTCATAGTGTCCTCTGTCCTCTTTATCAGGGGTAGCGCCTCTACTAACCGCCCCTGCTGTAATATCATCAATGATACTATCATAGTTTCGCTCTTATTACAATAATATGATAAATATACATAAGCACTACGCACCGGCTGGATTATCAGAGAAAAAAATGCTACAGTAGACGATGATCAATGTGGCGGGCGTAGCTCAGTTGGTTAGAGCGCTGGATTGTGGCTCCGGAGGCCGTGGGTTCAAGTCCCATCGCTCGCCCCATGATGATTACGTTTAAAGGACTTCTCTGCAGGTCCTTTTTTATTTTGTGCCAGTTTACGCTTAACGCTCGTGTCGGCACAAATCGACAACATGGTATGATACCTTCATGCAGCTCAAGCGTCTCGCCATCCAACTACAAGCTCTGGGCTTATCTGAAAAACAATCACGCGTATACGTCGCCAATGTCTTTTTAGGTTCGGCGCCCGCCCAAAGAATTGCAGAGCAAGCCGAGATTAACCGTCCGACCGCTTATGACATTTTGGATGAATTAGAGAAACTCGGTCTTATCAGCCGCACCATAGAGGGCAGTAAAACGATTTTCATACCTACGGGAGCGACAGCACTAACAGACATGGTCCAACGGCAAGCTCAGGAAGTTGAGCAACGCCGTAAGAATTTAGTTGCATTACTACCGGAGCTTTCTGCTATTGAGCATGCCGCAACCGCAGAGGCCGTTGACCCCACAGTACGGTTCGTTCGTGGCAAGGA
>JARIHB010000174.1 GCA_029288515.1 Candidatus Saccharimonadota bacterium
GTGTATAAGAGACAGCTTCTATACGGCGCAAAGCATCTTCCAGATACAATGAATTGGCAAATCGAAAGCCATCTTTACTGATATTCTTCTTACGTATTTGCCCGGCAAAGTCGTACAAACCTTTAAAGAGATACTGATGAATCTGCTGCAAGCCTTTAACTGTACCGATTTCAAAGGATGACAAATCGGCGCTCCCAAAAAGGGCTTTGGCTCGTTGTTTGCTTGTATCATTGATATTCTGCATAATTATATTATAGCGAAGAATGGCTTTCTTTACACGGTTGGTAAGTACCCTATGGATTAGGGAATACGATCTAATGATTCCCGTGTCCGATGCTAAAACGGACCATCATAAAGCGGTTCACTGGCACAGTCACTAAAAATGCTACGCCAAGCGACAAAGCCAGACTCCAATAAAACAGCCAAGTGTTAAGGGTGGCGCTCATGGCTCCCGGGATAAGGTACTCAAGCGCATTGTCGATTATTTCCATGCTAATGATGGAAACAGTATCAGTGCGGAGCGCTGTCCGGCGCGCATCACCGCTGCTCATGCCGGCCTTCCGCACACCCCAAAACGTCAACCCCTAACCAAAGCCAAAAGCGAGCACCACGGCCAGTAACGTTTGAAGCACATTCGGCCAGCCGAGCTGCGCGCCTATCGCGCTGCCGAGCACTTCGCCGATACCGCAGCCCAGCAGGCAGTGCAGCGTGTGATTAATGGCATGTTTTGTCGTTATGCTGAGCACTATGCTTATCCGATGTCTCGCCGCCCATAGCCGGCCGTGGCGATACAGGCGGCCAGGACGGTCACGCATACAAGGTATAGGATCAGTTCGCCCCTGCTATGCCCGCCGAGCAGGCCGACGGTGTCGTAATAGTGATACGGCATGAACTTTGCCGGGGTGTTCAGCCAATGTATCAGACCGGCCAGCGACGAGACCACGTAGCCGCCAAATGCCAGTACGATTGCAGCGCTGGTAGCTAACTTGCGTGTCAGCTGGCTGGCCGCCATAAGCGCAAAGGCAATCACCCCGAATGACGCGGAGAACGCAAATGATAACAGATGGGTTGTAAGTAAATCCGCCTGGTTGATTTTAATACCGGCAATGTGGACGCTTGCTGCGGTTACTATATAGGTCAGTACACATACAGCGGCAATAATAACCAGGCCGACAATCGCCTTAGCGAATAATAACTGGCGTCGGCTTATGGCCCTTGCCAGCGTGTATTCGACCGTGGTGTTGTTTTCGTCACGGTTCATAAGGCCGGCTGCCAGCGTCGTCGCCATAATAATCACCAGGATCGGCAACAATATGTAGTAAATCTGCGAACTTAGGTAGCCGACGGGCGAGAAAAAGTCGCTGCCGCCGAAAAAGCCACCGGCTGATGACGAAATACTGTTGAATGTTGAGTTGAGTTGCTTTGCATCATGGCCGATTGCCTTATAGGCCAGCACCGTTATGGCAATAAGCCCGGCAATGCCAATTGTCCACCACAATATAAACCAGCGGCGGCGTTTGAGCTCCCAGGCTATCACGGCATTCATTGTGGAGTATCCTCTTCGTAAAAGCGTAAAAATTCATCTTCCAGGCCGTGTTGGCTGGTCGTCATCGAAGCGATACCGTGGTGCGATAATGCAGCAAGCGCTGCTTCGATAGTATCCGCCGGTTCTACAGTCAGATTTGCTCTACCTGCGTCAAACACCTTTAGTGCCGGATTCGTTTTGAGCTTGGCGGCGTCACCCGGGTGTTTGAACGTCACGCGCCAGCGCGGTTTTTGTGTGGCGATGACATTGGCAGCCGAGCCTTCATACACAAACTTACCTTTACGCACAATGCCAATGCGGTCACACATACGTTCGACTTCTTCAAAACTGTGGCTACTGAGTAAAACAGCTGCGCCGCGTTCGCGCGCTTCGCTGACAGTCTGGTAAAACTGCTCTTGCATGAGGGGGTCAAGCCCGCTGGTGGGCTCGTCGAGTATCAGCACCTCGGGCTGATGCATAAACGCCTGGACAATGCCGATCTTTTGCCGATTGCCTTTTGAAAGCTGGTCCATCTTCTTATTCAGCTGTGCATCGAATCGTTTGGCGAGCTGGTGCATGTACGCAGTATCCGCCACACCGTTTATGTTGCCCAGATACTGCAGGAACTCTTGTCCGGTGGTGCCTTTTGGCAGGATAACATCACCCGGCAGGTAGCCGACGCGGAGGTGCAGTTCCCTGTCCGCCTGACGACTATCCATGCCGAGCAGCCGGATGGTGCCCGAACTGGGCCGGATAAAATCCAGTATCATGCGCAGCGTTGTTGTTTTGCCAGCGCCGTTCGCACCAAGCAAACCGTATACTTCGCCGGATGGAATTGCCAGCGACAGTTTGTCTACTGCGGGGGTCTTGGAACGGCCGTAATATTTTGTAACGTTTGTGATTTTTATTGGTGAGACCACTAATTTTAGTATACCACTCCGGTTCAGAAGCATAGTAGCTAACGCCTATAATTACTACTGTAAAAGACGCATACGGGACTGAATTGACCCAGAGGCCTCTTTTCTTCATTTAATCAAAAAATGATTTTAGCGAGTTCAATCTTGTCATAAGATGGACGCCGCCACCTGAGATAGCCCACCAACCTCCACCATCTACTTCTTTCACGGCAAGCATCTTACCGCCGGATATAATTAGGGCTCGTACAGCAACTCGATACAGTGAATCGTCAATTTCTTCTAGGCGCGGGTCTATATTCATAGATTAATAGTAACACTGGTTTCAATTCTGCTCAGGGTAAACAAAAAGTCAGAACCGAATTAACAGTTCTGACTTACTCTAATATGCATTGACGTGCAGAACTGGATATCCACGATTTTAAAAATGCCAGCCCAGCACACGACCGTTATCTACTGTTTCAAGTGGGTGTAACCGCAGCACACATGTTACTTAATCCCGGCGAGGCTAAATATTAATACAGTAAGAGCTTGGGCCATACATTCCAAATATTAGCGCGAAGGGGTGCATGACAATGTCACAATCAGTCTGTTACGATAATACAATGCAAATTAATTCAATTCAGGCGATTATCGTGCTGGGTGCCGGTATAACGTCTACCGGTGAGCCGTCGCCAACCAGCGCTTTGCGTACGGCTAAAGCCGTGGAACTAACAGAGTTGTTTCCGGGCGCTCTGCTCATATTGTCCGGCAACACGTCAATCCGTGCTGAGTACGCCGCTACAGGGGACACCGAAGCGGCCATTATGAAAAAATATGCAATTGCGTTGGGCGTTGATCCGCAAAGAATCCTCCTAGAAGACAAGTCACGCGATACGTTGGCCAATGCAACGTTCACTAAAAAAGATTACCTAGCGCCACGTCAGCTACGTAATCTTATGATAGTAACTTCGAGCTTTCATATACCGCGCGCCGAATATTTGTTCCGCAAGGTACTAGGGCCTGACTACACTATTACCTTTGTCAGTGCAGGCGGAGAAGTCAAGCCTGAACGGCTCACCAAAGAAGAGCGCTCGCTAGCCTTTGGTAAGGCACTACTCGATACCGCGACCGACGGCGATGATGACGAGATACGGCGGCGTATGGGCGAATGGCTGCACCCATACGCCCAGCATCCACGCTTCACTCTCGATGAATGGTACGCTTATGCCAACGACGGCAAGCCACTGCCAGCGTTCCCTGACTACTCTCATGCATGAGCGGGACTGACAATTCAGGGATAATACTTAATTCTGCCACGTCATTTTATTCTGATGCTTGTACGTGCTGCGCTGCTTGTTGTTCTTGAACTCTGTCAAAAGATACCGCACACGCCCCGAGGGCAGCACCTGCAATGCCAATGATAAGATCCTTCGGATCGGAAACATCTGCTGGTATATGTAAAGCATCCATGACTGCTGGTGTTTCTGCCATTATGTCTACTGCAAGCCCGGCGGCGCCACCACACACAGCAGAAATCTTATTAACTATTTTGCTGTCTGAATTTGGCTTTAGCCCGTATATTGCACGCGCTACGCCGTATGTGCCAAGTAGGGCTGCATGATAAGAGACGACAGTATTACCGATATGATCGAAAACTACGCCAGCTTCTCCGCGCGGACCTGATAATAATTCAGCAGCGCCATAGGTATAGAAGGAAGCGACAAGAGATAATTTTCCACGTACTGGGCGTAAAGCCCTCCATGCATTCATTGTCTCGATAACCGGATTTTGCATATGTATATAATAACATGATTTATTAAAATAAGCAATATCTTAATACTTTACGCGCGGGGTGAAAGAATAGGTTCGATTTCCACTCCGCCCTAAAACAACAAACACCTCCTGTAACAGAGATGTTTGTTGTAAAAATTATTTTGGCTCACCACGATAGAGGACGTTATAACTGCGGTAAAGCTAGATGTCACGGTTATTTGAAGCGAAGTAATGTCTACCGAGGGTCAAAATTTAATATAGGAATGTGCCCATATTGTTCTTCAAAGCGATATGCCGGTGTTTCTACGCGATCGGATGTAAGCTTTTTTGGTATTGCCGCTGATGCGACTGAACCTAAGCATATGAGCAAACCTGCAGTAATCGCTACCACGCCTTGCGTAGTTTCGAGGTTTACCGTTCCCTCGGTCATAAGGCCGACTGCAACTGCGGGTGTTGCCAAAGTACGCGCTCGTTTTAGAATCAGATTCCTTTTTCCGTTGCTTATCGTATTATCAACGTAGTGGCCAAGCTCGTGGATGGCTACTTCCCGTATTACATTAGGCACCGTAGGGTCCTTGAATACATCAAATCCCGCACGCCACCGAGCTGCTTCTCTCTCGTCATCCATACTGTCTGCCAGCTCTAGGCAGGTCGGCACTGAGACGGTAGCGGTATTGCCTTTGCAAAAGCCGGCTTCACTGCCTAAAGATGATTCTGCTGAAAAAATTTCAGTAAAGCTAGTAATTTGTTCATTATTAAGCCCCGCTTCGCGCGCTAACTCGTAGAAAACGTCAAAATCAAAATTGGTAGTTTCTGGATCTTTACCTAATCTAGAATCAAGTAATATCTGTGGAGCAGCCGCTGGATGGGAATCAAACATTTCCGGACGGACTAAAAGCATCTCTGCACCCATATTAATTATTATATCATTTATATGTATATAAGTAAATAACTTTACGTTTAATTAGGAGAAGACAATTATTTTGTCAATTTTAGTGTGTAATACAAAACACTACCTCATATAGAAGTAGTGTTGTAAAAAATAATAATGGCTCACACTAGCAGACGAGTTGCGAACCGCCAGCTTAGATTGTGACGAGTACAAAATGCGAAATATTACGGTCATACTGCAAACCGCTGGGCTGTGATTCGCCTAATCGGGCAATGCTATTTCTTTTACCAAGTACTTTCCATCTTTCTTTATGTCCCTCAAGATGATCCATTTGCTAAAGATTATCTTGGTTTCGGGGATAAAGCTCTGTTCGGTCATTAGCCTTGCTTGTTTGGTATAAGGAACCCCAAGACGTATAGAAATATGCGGCAAGAACGCTAAGTGCTCAAACAGACCGATGGAATAATGATTGCCCTTCAAGATTCTCATTATGTGCTTGCGATACGATTTTAGCTCCGGAGATGCATGGAGCTGAACCTGACTAGAAACTCTGAATAAAGGGCTGAATATGTTGGCTGGCTTTTGAACTGTCGCGGTGAGTGGCAGGTTTTTCGATAGCTCCAAAAGTCGTTCCATATCCTGCAACAAATCCGTGTCACCCGTTTGCGACGGGCATTTAATGGTTCGCAGCAATGTGACGTGTGGCGTGTCGTCCCGGTATGGCGAGGCGGGTAGTGTTTCGCGAATAGCATGTACGGCTTGGGTGGTCTTAGGATCAAGTGCTAAACATATAGAAAATTCAGAGGTCATGCCGTCTTGATTCATGTCGGTATTGTAGCAAATAAAAAGACGCACTTGATCCAATTCAGTATCTTGCACGTCTCATTAAAAAAGAAGGTTCAGAACCTGTGCATTACAGCACTGCCGAGCCTTCAATACCTATATTCTAGCACAGGCTACTTCGTTAATTCAACTATGGCTTTATTTTTGTCGATGAGGATAAGCCTCTTTATGGGTTTTGTGTAGCTAAAGTGTCGTTCAACTTCATTGCGTATCTTAGTCATGTGCATTTTCGATCTACGAGCATCAAAGATTACATTAGCTGATTGTTTAGCGGCGGCCTTTATTTGATGCTGGACATTGTATTTGCCGTCACCCGTAGGGCTTTTAAGCTCCCATCTGACACCCTTTATAAGAAAATCAGGCGTTTTCTGGTTCGAGCGTAAGATGAACTCAACATCAGCCTTGAAGTAGTTGGCAAGTAGCGTAGCTGCGGTGATCTCATAGTGAGCAGGAGCAGGTTTCAAATCAGTAGGAATAATAAGGCGATATTTTGCCATGTGCCGATAATTATAGCAAAACAAAAAGACTTCCGAGAAGTCTTTAAGCATAAGCATCTTGGCTCACCACGATAGAGGAAGTTATAACTATAATTAAACTGGAATATGCGATTACGTAAACGTAATGATAACCATTTATGTCATACTATAAGCATGAAAACTAAAATTGTAGGGGTAGGTATTCTACTCGCCTGTCTGGCGGCTTCCAGCCTGGCGTATTTGTTGCCTGTAGCCGGTGATCAAGTGGCATGGATGGTCCAAAGCCGTACTGCCGTGGGTATTCTTATAAGTAGCTTGTCATTTGGGGCCGCTTGGTGGTTTCTAAGTGCTTTGTCAGGCTTTACGAAGGATTTACGCATAGCGTACCGCCTGTTAGTAATGGGCGTAGTGTTATTCGGCATTGGCTTATTACAGCTCCCTGTCATAAGCCTCTTCAATTTGTGGGATACCTGGTATGTATTTTGGGGCGTTATTCTGTTGCCTTCTCTGGTGTCGGTTGCTCTGATGTACAGTGGACTGCGCAAGTTCGGTCGAATACTTAACTTACGCTCGCGTTTCATGTCATGGCGCATACTTATGCTTACGACGGCTGTGTTTATAGCGGTGATGGTGCCGGCGGCCCATTTCTTGACGCGTTTCCCGGCCGAAGGTTTGGAAGTGTACCATGCGGTATTGATGTGGTGTTTGGCTGCATTTCTGTTCTGTGCCGGGCTAGCATCTCGTATACGGCAAAATATCGGCAAAGCATATAAGGATGCTATGCGTTTCATGAGCATAGTCATGATCGCGTACGCTGTCGCTATCTTACAGGAGTGTCTGGCCAATATTGTTTTTGACCCGAATGGTCCTTATGCTGAGACCGGTGCAGAGCTTTTGGCGTTTGCTGTGGCGGGCTTCTTGTCTTTAGAAGCGGGACGTCGCTTCTATTTAATTACCGCTCCAGTCGCAAGTGAAGCTCTATCAAAAGTCTCGCCGGAGGAAATTGCCGATAATGACTACGTGGAGAGTATTCTCCGGATAGCTGAGTTAGCGTCAGTTCCAGGAGATATCGACCCCATCTTGGACAGCCTTAGGGAGATAACTGCGACCCGCCATCCAGGAATAGAAAAGGCTTTATCAGGCCAGGAACGAGAACGCCTAATGAACACATACCACCAGCTTGAATCATACCTGTTATCAAAAGAGCCCGTACGTCGCCTAACGGCTGCAGACATCCGCGACCGGGTGACGCCGGCATTCCGTGCACTGCTTGCTTCTGACGATCAGACTAATTCATCTGTAAATGATAGTATTAGCAATTTGCCTTAGTCGTTTGCTAAATATATTTCCAAATAAAAAAGCATGTATTTATGTGTTTGGCTCACCACAATAGAGGACGTTATAGCCGCAACTAAGCTAGACTGTAGCCTCTAGCTGTTGCTAGAGTTAGCTGGTGTTGAGAATGTTGTACATTTGTGCTACAATTTAATTATCAAGACGAAGAGAGTTCCGAACGGTTCATTACCTAAGGAGCTCTTTTCTATTTATGCTTTTTGAGAGCTATCTTGCGCTGCACGTCTTTGTCATCCAGGTAGGAAAAGTATGGCGCGCCTATCTCTTTATATAGAGAAGACCGGAACTTTTTATTAGGGAACAGTATCTTTTCCAGCTTATCCTCCTCAATCAAGAAGTCAATAAGCATTTTGTAGTCGCCATCACCGGAAACGAGTAAGATCTTATCAAAGTCTTGGTCTTTTTGAAGTCGCTTCATAATAGAAAAGATTATGTCGGAGTCAACATTGCCTTTTTTCTTGCCTATCATAGCGGCATTATGTTGTCTGAATACAAGAATAAATCCAGCATTCTGAATATTTTCATACAGCTGTTCGATTTTGTTACCTTCCTGAACGTAGCCGAGATAATAGAATGCTTTATCAACTTTGTACTTCTCACGGAGGTAAATCCTGAATTTATAGAGATCAATATGCCATGCCGGATCAGTGCCTGCGGTGCCAAGGTGTAGGTTTTGCCCATCTATATAGCAGTAGTTTCTCATCTGTTCAATTATACTTCACAAATACTCCATCGTTCTATATCTTTAGGGTTTGAAAGAGCATTATAGTGAAGTGTAGTACAAAGCCAGCTTCTTGATGCATGGGGGCACGTCCAGTGCCGCTTTTGTGATTACCTCGAATTTTAGAGAACCGCGACATAATACTCAAGAATTCTTTTTGATCAAAAATAGTATTTCCGGGAAGGGGGTATAGGTCGCAGTCTTTTTTTATTTTCTCCAAAAGCGTACCCAGTTGCGGACGTTTTTCTGCTGGGAAATAGCGATCCCTTAATATACCTGAAAGAGCATCAGTAGCACGAGTGACTGTCCTTTCATCATCCGGCATGACGCCATAATATGAGTCCCATGCTTCTTGAAGAAGACCGTAATTTCAGCAGCTTGCTTTTTTACCACCGGAGCAACTCGGTAAACGAGCCTTTTCTGTACGAGCGTTGTAATTGCATTAATGCCTGGTGCAACAGGCGTTTTAAGCGTCTTTGGAGCTGATAGCTCTACGGCGTAAGCAGAACTTCCTTCATGCAGTATTTTTTCTAGATTCTTGGCATCGTCTGGGCTTGCGACCTTTTGGAGTATATAGGATAAGACGTTTCGAAAAAGTTTTACGTTAGAACTAATCTGGTCAAAAAAGAAGGTATCATTAGAGTGAAATGTCATATGAAACTCTCTGCTGATCGGATGAATAAAAGTATCTGTGACCTGTCCTCTACCTATTACTCCTGTGAAATGCTTATGTGTTCGGAGTGTCTTAAATAGCCAGTCTTTAACGCTCGGCATAAGGTAGTCCGGAAACTGCTCTGTAAGTACTGATTTATCAAATCCATATTCGTCATCAAAAGGTATAAAGTCAGCCATGCAAATAGTGTATCAAAATTAAAAGGCTTCCAAAGAAGCCTTTTAAGCATAAGCTTTTTGGCTCCGGGGACTGGATGAACGCTTACGCTACTGCCTGCGTCGCATGCTCGGTGCGAGCACCTGTGCGTGCTCCTTGTCATCGAACAAGCGACTACGCCCGGCCTGGCGGCCGTGCTGTCGCTGGTTCAAATCCGTCCTCAAAACAAAAGAAAAGAGACAAGATCTTTCGACCTTGACTCTTTTCTTTGGCTCCGGGGACTGGATTCGAACCAGCGACCTAGTGGTTACACGTCTTCCTGTACTTTCGTACAGGCGTGGACTATCTCATTGCCGTAGCGACCACGAATCGCCGTAGGCACAAGGCGCTTCCCCCTGGTCCTCGCAAAACCAAGAGTACTTCCATAAAGGAATAGTCTCTGAACCTTCCCGAACGCACGTTCGGGCTTGGCTGCGGATTCTCATATCTTTTTGTCATGCCGGCTTGCGCCAACACCCCAAATAGACTTAGGCTTTCCGCAATTCACCTTGTTTTCACTATAGGGTTTCCCATATAGGCTGCAATTTACAGCCACCCGCTCTACCGCTGAGCTACCCCGGAATATCGATGAGATCGGCCACTATGGCTTCTCTCACCTATGGTGAAAAGTACGTCGTTTACAACCCTTCGCGGGTCGCTCCGAATGAGCCTGATTATATCCGAAGAAGCTGCACAACACAAGGCGGTTGTACGCATCCGGGCATCCTGGCGATTATTCATCCTTGGTGTAATACATAAAGAAGTACAAAATGGCGGCAATCGCGCCAAAGAACACAAACAGCAGTATCCATACAATGCGCATATTAGAGGTGATGCGTGGGTCTTTAAAGAACGCAATCAGCATCCAGCCCCAGAAGGCTATGAGCGCCAGCTGCACCCCGATGATGATAATCTCGGGCCAACCCAGGTTGGCTAGGGCGAATGTAGCAACCATAGTAGTTTACCGACCTCCTTTAAGTACATGTGCGATGCGGCGTGATTCGTCGCGTTTTTTGAGGGTTTGACGTTTGTCGTATAGCTTTTTACCTTTGCCTACGGCAATCCGCACTTTTATATATTTGCCCCGGGTAAGTACTTCCAGCGGGACAATAGTGCGGCCCTGCTGCTTGGCTGCCTGTAGGGCTTCGATCTCGCGGCGTTTGGCCAGCAGTTTACGGCTGCGGGTTTGGGTTTGCTCGTCGATGTCCATGCCGCTAGTGCCGTGGATACTGGCGTTAAATAGCCAGAGTTCGCCGTCACGTACCTGCACGTAGGCACCGCGTATCTGACCATGTCCCATGCGCAGGGCTTTGGTCTCGGCACCGGTTAGAGATATGCCGGCCACCAAGCTATCGCCCAGCTCGTAATCGTGCCGGGCGCGGCGGTTCACTATCTGCTTGGTGTTGGCCTGCTTCTTTTTCATATCACCTAGTATGCCCTACTCTGTTGCCGATGCCAACTGGTGGGGTTGCATTCTGCTAACGGTATTATATAATTTTATGCTATGTATGAAACAACCAACGACCTTATTTCCTGGAATGAACCTGAACGTATCGGCCCGATGCCGGGCAGCGAATGGACGTGTCCACATCCAACCTCGGCTTTTCTTTCGAGCCCGCTTACCGGCGGTATACTTACACGTGACGATATCCGCACGCATTTTGGCGGTCAGGATCAGTACTTAGAGTTACTACAATACCCGGAAGGCCCGCACTTTGCCGTGCCTGCCGATTCGTGCACCGAGGATCTGCTGTGGAGTCCTGACCATCTGTATCGCTATGTTAACCCCGCAGATGGCGCCGCAGGCCATTGGGAACAATCGCAGCCTAATGACATTCTGCCGATTAGCCCCAGTACAAACCTGCAAGCAGTCTACGCGGAGGACGGGGCGATTGCGAGCGCCGTGGCGCCAGTTCCGGGCCTCAGTACTCCTTTCGTTGAAAAGAGCACAATGCGCATATCCCCCGATCGGCAGCGGCTGCATATAGGCGGCAAGGCGCTTCTAAAGTCAGTAAAGCGCGGCACAGTGAGCGCCGGTGCCGATCAACGGCTCCACGATGTGAGCGGTTTTGTGGCGGTTGGCGAGCACGCCCTTGATAACGTACATGCCCATATGAATGGCGTCCGGCTGAACTTTGACAGTGGCGGTCAATTGACGGATATACGGGTATCTGACCCCGCCTGGCTGAAACGTATACTGGGGTTGTGGCGTCAGCCGCAAACTTTCCACTATTCCGAGGACAAAATAACGATTCAACCAGGCGACAAGAGCAGGGTCGCGAGCGGCCTGGCCGAACTTATAAATGTAAGAACGCTCACAGAGATTGATCTTCACGCCTTGGTAGACGGACTCTATAAAACACTCGGCCGGCCCGGCTTTAGCCCGGTGCTCCACATAAAATCACCGCGAGAGTAACTATTTGTATTGGATCTGGCAAAATTTCGCCTGATGTTGTACAGTATGCGCGCATATGACGTACGAACATGACCTTGATCTCGTAACCTGGGACACTGCCGAACCGCTTGGTAAAGTGCCGGGCAGCGAATGGGTACGCCCGCAGTACGATGCTGCCTCATTACAAATAGCGTATACGTATGGTCCGGTCACTGACGATGACGTTCGAACACTGGCTGGCGGCCGCGACAGCCATCTGGAGTTGTTCTGTTTTCCGGAGGGTCAACACTTTGTGCGGGCGGTGGATAGTGCAACCGGCACCCAGTTAGTGCGGCAGCAGGATTTATTACGTTACGCCGGACAGCATGATAAAGGCGGCTATGTACAGGCGTTTACCCACGGCCGGCCTCTGTCGTTGGTGGCGGGCTATGAGTTGGCGGGGCTTGAGAGCGTACCGGATGGCGTACAGACGACTATTACGGGCTCATCGGTAAGCTCCGAAGCGGCAGACTATGGTGATCGCTTGCAAACGATGATGACCGTAGTGCCGGCGGCTCATGAGATCCGGCTGGCTGCGGAATCAGCCACCGAGCTCCTGCCGGAAGGTCATGTGCGGGTAGAGATTGCGCAACAGTTTGGCCGAACTCACGGCCAGCTACGACTACAAGGATTGGCTACCGGCCTTGCTGTAACATTCAACGCCCAAGGCGCAGCACACACCGTGTGCGCATACGGTGAGGTGTTAGGAATAAACGGCCTGGCACCTGTGCGTACTGGTGAATTCGTACCACTTGAGTACGAGGACCAAAAGTGCCGTGCGCTTACCTTATTAGCTGAAGCGATGGGTTTAAACGAATGGAACGGCTTGGACCTACGCATGACGGCCAGCGGTTTATACCAGGCCATGACAGTGCATGGGTGCGATATCACGAAAGTCCTCGTGCCGCGCATCTAGGGTGCGCGCGCATCATTATCTGTACAATAACAGTAGGATGACACCGGATGGAATTAGATAGCAACTCTGAACATACTCTGTTAAGCCAAGAAAATATCACCGACGACACCAGATATTACACCGGTGCAGATGCAATGAGCGCTCCTCTAAGCCGTTACCTACTACCTGACAGTGGTCGCTCAGATGTCACGATGACTGGCATTGAAGCGATACTGCCCCCTGAAACGGCCGTTCCGATGGCTAGCCAAAGGCACTATATTGACGGCGCGTTGTACGAAGGCGATTACCCTGACCCTGGAGTACGTGAGGCGGTGGCTTCTAAAAGAACAGAGATCCATGCATTACGCAATCGATTCCACGAGGCTTTAGACGGCGTGCCAGATCGGAGTGGACGCCACGAAGAAGCTATACACTGGATGCGGAACGAAGCTGCCGCCGATCTTGGCGCACGAGCTTTGGACCTGCCTGTCTCAGTTTTGGCCCCTGAGCACTTTACACAAGTGCGGCGTGCCATAGGATTGGGTAAGGCTGCAGGTATGTATCGGCATGGGCGGATAGTTGTTTGCAGCGATCCGGAGATTCAGAAGCATTACGGCGACAGGCCTCTTATGAAAACGTTGGCGCATGAATTCGCGCATGGCGCATATGAAGGGGATGACTGGTCTGTGCTTACACTGCCTCTCCAACCCCACCAGCGTCTGCGTCCGGATGACATCGTGACGGGCGGGCGGATTGTTCGGATTGTGCAAACTCTCGGCCTCTGCGCGCCTGATCCAGATATGCCGTGGGATCCGGCGTTCTCGAATGCATTTTTAGAAGAGGGGGCTGTGGAGAGTTATGCCCTAGAAAAAAGAGATGCTTACTTGCCACCTCTGAATATAGATGGTCAAGTAATGTACGATGCCCCCCTTGATTCTGAGCGCACAGTACATACTCACTATGCGAACGCTGGCTTGCGACTTACTGATCCACATACCGGTACGCTCTGTCTGCCTTGGAAATATGCCGCCAGCACAGCCCTTAGGAAAGACGGAAGGATAACAACGTTAACTTCTGGTGTTACCCTGGCCGCATTTGGTATAGACCTGCTGGAAGCCTATCGCATGCCTGGCCTGCGCGCCGAATTATTAGCGAGCCGCAATGACCCGGCACAAAGAGTGCGTATACGAGATCGTATTGATAGGGTATATGATGGTGATGAAACGTCCTTCTATACCCGTCTGTCCCGCGTGCAGTATATCGTACAGGATCTTATGGCTGGCGTTCGGATGGTTGTAAAAGCGTTGGATATTGAAGACGAGCCGATGTTCCGTGTAGCCCGGCACCTTTAGGCGGTTATCGTGTAGCTGTTTTGACTGCCTGCCATATAGAAGGGTCGTGCTGCTTTGTGAGCCGCCAGTACCACCATTCGCCGCCCCACAGGTCGACCGGCCAGGCGTTGGTAGCGCGTGCCAGCGCAACGTTTTGAGCAATCTGGATCGGGCCCATAGACTTGTCCTGTTCGGTCAGCGGCATTTCCCAAATGGCTTTTGGTCCCCAGGGTTCTAATTGCAGTTCGTGAATAAAAACCGGCCGGCGCTTTAGCCATGCGATGAGCCGTTTGCGGCCGCGATGCAGCCATGGCTTATGAAATGCCCGACGGTATGCGCCGTGGCTGTATACAATCTGGTAGTACGAAAAACCTACAATATCCGGCGTGGGTCGCCGCAGTGGTATGCCCCACGAAGTGCTGGTACTCATGATAACTGGGTGATGCGGGTCGAGCTCTTTCACTAGGGCCAGCTCCTGACGCAGCCGCGGCCGGTCAACTTCGGCGCGTCTGCCGAATTTCTGTAATAACGCTTCGTTTTCCAGCTGGTAGCTCACGAGCGCTGGATGGTGCCGATACCTTTTCACGACAGTTTTCACGAAGGCCAGCAGAGCTGTGCTGCGCGTGCGTTTATCTGTCTTCCACGCCCACTCTGGCCAATGATTCTCCGGCCAGCGCGGCTGGCGGGCGCCGAGGGCGAGCGTCACCTGCCCGCCGGCAGCCGCAATGCGGTCCATCTGCCAATCCAACTCGGTGAAGTCATATGCGCCAGGTTGTTTTTCGTGCTCATCCCAATAGCTCATCAGGCGAAACCGCCGGAAGCCGGCCTCTTCAATCAGCCAATCGAGCGTGTGGTGCGGATCGATGCCAAAGTTGCGGCATTGTTTTAATGAGAAACTAACTCCGAATACTTTGCGCATCAGCACAGTATACCGCTTTAGCTCGTTTGAGGCGTTTCTGTAACATGGTTGTCCGTGTGTATAACCTGCGTTGCGCTGTCGTCCATTTCGCCAATAATAGGTAGGCGCATGGTGGTCTCTTGCAGCGCATCATCGGGCACGCGGGTTGGCGGCAGAACGCCAAACTGTTCATGGTATTCTTGACGGGCGGCCGCTACGTGGCCCGCAGCTTGAATGGCTTCTGTCTCGGCATTGCGCTCCTGGATCAGCAATTCGTAGAAAGAAGTGGGCGTTAGCCGGGCAAAACGACAGTCGCTGCACATAGCAGCTGCCTCCTTGCCCAGGAGCTTACGGGCATCCTGGCGAGTGCGAGCCCCGTCGCCGCGTACTGCTTCGCCTCTTGTGAGTGGACACGTTACCCGGCCAATGAAACCGATAACCACCGTACTGCCGGACACAGTATTGCTTGGGTTAGGATACCATTCACCTTTGCCCTGATGCTGCCACGCCGGCTCATACACTACATCCTTGAGCCTACAGTTATTGAAATTACGCGTACCCCTACTCATGCTTCTTAGTGTAAAACCAAATTGTGTACAACGCAAAAATAACGCATGAGCAGTAATGCGTGCCCGTAATACAAGCGTCACTTATTGTATTTCGTCAGGCGGCGTGGATAGAGCGGGGTCGGTCAGCTCTTTTACGAGGAATTCAGGCCTGCCTAGCCTATCCGTGCGCTCGGTGGTGTAGCCGCGGTGATAGAAAAAATTAGCAGGACTCAATTCTTCCCTGCTATCCGGCGGATACTCAATGTCGATAGGATTAACGACTAATGTTTGTGCACCGAACTCGGCGACGGCTTGTTCGACTCTGCGAAGCAGCTCGCTGCCTACGCCCTGGCTGCGGTATTCAGGGGCAACGCCTATTGTCTCTATAGCATATTCGCCTGGCTGTTGGTAACGTTCTCCAACGCTGGCAGCGGCAATCAAATGGCCGTCTTCAATCGCGCCATACAGCAGCGGCGCGGGCTCGTCGGGCCGCGGCGGCAATGCGTATGGCTCACCTAGGGCAGTCGCGCTTAAGAAGTTGAGGGCAGCTTCGGCCTCATGGTTATAACTCAGGTCGTCAGGACCGTTCAAAGCAACATATTCCGGCGGCGTCATACGTTCTATCATACACCTATTGCTGGACGCAGGCCTGCGAAAAAGCGGTTTTAGCGGCGTCCCACATGGTGCGGTCGTGCAGTACAGCCAGGCGGTAGTACCAATATTCTCCGCCCCACAGGTATATTTCGCGCATGCCGGTGGCCTTGCCGTATTGCACGCGCGTAACGAATCGTTTGGCATCGAACGATTTATTCTGTTCTTCCAATGGTGTTTCGGCCATCGTTTGGCCATGCGGTGTCCAGGCTTCGGCCTGTAATTCGTGGATAATCATATCTTTGCCGGTGAATATTTTTTGCCATCCGGCCAAAAAGGCGTAATACCAACCTGGAAATGGGTACTCGAAGTAGCCGTGCGTGATCGGGCTCCAGACTCGTTTGTATACCGAGATGCCGAACTCGTCCGGCTGCGGGTCGCCCACCGGCCACCCGATGGCATTGTTGCTGCGCGATACGATAACCATATGGTTCGGATCGGCGGCCTTTACAAGGTTATATTCGCTCACCAGCCGGCTGCGGTCCCAGTTGGTACAGGTGCCGAACCCCTTTAGGAAAAATTCATTCTCCAACTGGTAGCTATCAAGCGCGGGCGAGTTTTTGTAGCGGTTGACCGTCGCCTGAATAAATTGCTCCAGCTGCGGCTGCCATTGCTGCTGAGATTCGCCGGCTGCCCATGACGGCATATGGCACTCCGGCCAGCGCGGCTGGCGCAGCCCCAGGCTGAGCGTTATTTTGGCATTGGCGGCTTCCGCTTTTTTGAACTGCCAGTCTAAGAGACTGAAATCGTACTGTCCCTTGTGCGGTTCCAGCTGATCCCAGTAGCTTACCAGGCGGAAATGACGTACGCCAACGTCGTTGAGGAGCGCGTCCATGGTTTCCTGGGCATTCAGACCCAGGCTCTCGGCGTAGGCCGGAATAAATGACGTTCCCAAAACGAACGGTTTGCTGCGTTCACTGGCTATATACCACCGGGCAATGCCGTACATCGTGCCGATACACACCAGTAGTATGGCCAAGACAACCACCAGTACCTTATGCCATATATTCTTTCGCCAAAAATTGGCCGCATGCCGGGCGGTATATCTTACGGCGCTTTGCAGCTTGCGCATATATACTGGAGTTTGTTTTTTCATACAGGTAAAATATACATAATGATTTTATCACGCTCCATCGGTCTCCGTGTTAGCCTGGTCATCCCGGCCTATAACGAAGAAGCTAATTTAGCCGACTGCCTGCACGCTATATCAAAACAGACGGTTACACCCTTTGAGGTGATTGTCGTTGATAATAATTCTACCGATAATACCGTAGCGGTTGCCCGCTCCTATCCGTTTGTAAAACTCATGCGCGAACGCCGTCAGGGCGTTGCCTATGCCCGCGACCGCGGCTTTAATGCTGCCCGTGGCGACATAATAGGCCGGCTGGACGCCGATAGTCACCTGGCCTCTGATTGGGTGGCCCAGGTGCAGCAGCTGTTTGCCGACCTGTCGGTGGACGCAGCTACCGGCATTGTTGGCTACCGCGACGTATCATTCCCGGCGGTGTTCAATTCCGGCGACCGTATTGTGCGTGACTATCTGGCAAAACGCATGGACGCTGTTGGTGAACAGTTCCTGTTTGGCGCCAATATGGCTGTCCGCCGCACAAGTTGGCTGGCGGTGCGTAATCGTGTATGTCACGAGCGCCGGCTGCACGAGGATATGGACCTGGCTGTGCATATGAGTCAGCTTAACCAAAAGATAGTGCTCGCTCACCGTATGTGGGCGACTATTTCCCCTCGCCAGGCTGGGGCTGCGCCTCGACCCTATTTGCGGTACGTATGGTCGAATGCTGAGGTATTCAAGGTTCACGAGATGCAGTCACTGACCTATATTCGCCGCATGGCGGTGGTGATGTCCGTTCTCTATCTGCCAATTCATATGCTATATCGTGGGTATAATCCTTCCTCGCAGCGCTTTTCTATCAGCTATGCCATGCAGCATACGGTTCGGGCGCGCACTAGTCCGCTTGCTGATTAGCCTCTTGCCTCCAGGAAGGCGAGCCGGTGTTCATGGTCGTTCAATACATGGCTGTGGTCGGTAACGACAGCTTTTATTACCTTAACGTCAGCCTCAACGTTTTTAAGCCGCTCATCAATTGCCTGCACGTGCTGCGGTAACGGCCTGAGCACTTCCAGATATTCATGGATAATTTTCAGCTCGTCGACGATAAGCTCACCGACAATCTCGGCCAGAACGTTGCGCAGTGTTTGTTCATCTATTGCTGCATGGTGTTTGGATAGTAAGAAAGGTTCGTCCTAAAACACAAGCAGATTGTAAAAATTACTGATTGTTTGTTTGCCAACGGCCGCTATCCAGGCGATACGGCTTGCAATTGCCCCACAGACCTTTGGTGGCGGCGCGGGCTTGATCTTGGTATCGGGCGAAGTCGCCCGACTTATCAAATGGAAAATCAAGATATGCGAACCCGTAGCCGTTGGTTATCAGTTCCTGCTCTACCATGCGGCCGTCCGGCAGGTATACATAGCGCAGTAAGCGGTCATACCGGTCGCGATTTGTGCTTTTACTGTCGGCGGCGAGGCGTACGTTGCTGCTGCCTATCAGATTTTTGGTAAATGCCGCAGCAGCCGGACCGTAGCACTGTACCGGGCTATTCGGCTTGTGGGTTTCCGGCGTGTCGACGCCAATCATGCGGATCGTTTCCTTTTTGCCATCCATATTCACGACGATGGTATCGCCGTCCACAAACCGCTCGATGCTATATAACCCTGGCTGGGTTTGGACAGCAGTGTTGGCCGCCGCACCCAGCCATCCCTGCGTCTGGGCATAGCCTATCAATGCCACAACCACGGGCACTGCTATGGCGATAATCTTTTTAGATGTCAGTCTGCGTCTGCTCACCTGCCGTATTATACGCGTTTATGCTTGATGGAGAAGCTGGTGGTCGCGCAATATTTCGGCCACCTGCGCTTTGGTGATATGCGTGCCATCTAATTGAATGGCGTGTTCGCTGGCTGTGGGCTTTTGCAGGCCGCGGGCGATGCGGTTAAAGTCGGCGGGCAGCATGTTGCCCCATATTCGTGTAGCCTGGCCGTCGCTGTGCTGGGTGGCGCGTTGGCGAGCCAAATCTTTGGGAGTGGTGATCCACACTATGACCGCATGCGCGCCGTTGCGCGCGGCAATCCGGCGCATGCGCTCGCGGTCTTTATAAAAATTAAAGTTCGTATCGAAAACGACGCTTTTACCCTGGCGCAACAATTCGTCAGTACGTTCGTTCAACGTATCATATAGTTTGATATTCTCGGCATGCGAATGCGTGGGTTGTGCGAACATATGCTGCCGCTCGTGGTCGGCCCACAGGTGTACTGCCCCTGTCAATTCATGGATATACTGCGATACCGTTGTCTTACCCGACCCCGGATACCCCACCATTACGTACAGCGTTTGCTCACTCATACATATAAGCGTACACAAAAGCGGCCCTACGTGTAAAATAGAGATGCTTTATTTCTTACTATCAGAGATGGCGACTTTTTTAGGTTGAGGGAGTTCTTTGAGCGGCACAGTTACTTTAAGCATGCCGTTGTTGAAGTGAGCCTCTACACTGTCGCCATCGGCAATGCGCGGCAACGCGATGCTGCGATAGAATGTTTCGTGCGATTCGCGGACCATGTATTTACGGTCGTGCTTGTCCTTCTCTGCTTTTTCGTGGCGTTCGCCCTTAATTTCCAATATGCCGTCATGGACGCTAACGTCAATATCATCTTTGGTAAAACCAGGGGCTTGCACCTCGGCGATCAATGATTTTTCACCTTCGGTGTATACGTCCATTGCCGGTGTGGCCATGGGGCGTTGTAATCCTCCGTTACCAAAGAAACTGTTAAACATGTCGTCCAGCTGGCTGTGCATGCTGGTGAGACCGGCAAATGGGTCGTTCCATCGTACTAATGCCATATATAATCCTCCTTTTAACTGTTAGCTTAAAAGGTGGTTCATCCACCATTTTTACTGTAGTAAATTAGCACTCTGATGTCAAGAGTGCTAATGCTTATCAGGCCAGCGCAGGTTGGTTTTGGTGGCATAATAGCGCAGCACCCTTCCGCTCGGCTGGACGCGCAGCGCATGGACTTCAAGCGGCTCTGCGCCCTGCATTATCATTTCGCCATCAACCTGGCAGTGAAGCATGCCCTTGGTAAGGGTACGTTCTACCGGCTCGTTACTGTGCACACCCTGCGGCCGTTTGAGCAGTAACCTGCCGGCATACTGCACAAGGGCTAACCGCCCGCCGCGGCCCACCTCGTTAACATGCATGCCTGGATAGCCAAGCCTCGTGCTGCTGCTAAAGTCTAATTGTCCCGCCATCTGCGCGGTATGTACACAATCTAATTCGATTATGCGCCGGTCGGGGCAACCTTCTACAGCAGCATAGGCGGGCGGCCTGCGGCGCAGCATAACGGGTGTACCATATGCCAGATCGACTGCCGTATGAAGCAGGCGCGGCCAGCGTGCTCGCCGTTGCCGGTGTTTGTCGCTGCTGTACATATAGGCGGCATCGGCAGTGGGACCAAAAGTGGTGTACAGCAGCATATGAGTTTGGTGGGCATCGTTCAATACTATATCCATCGGTTCGTCATAGGTAACATGCCCGTTGGGATGGCTGAACATAGGCAGCGGCGACCCGGCCATCTGCGGATTGTGTAGATCGGCAAAGCCATCGTTCTTTAGGCCTAATGGCCAGGGGGTTAGCAGCGTACGTGCGATGTTGTCCGGCGTATCAGAGTGCAACAATGCATTGCCGTTATGATGCAGCGCACCATCGCCGCCGCCGGATATAAGCAGCGGATTTTTGTAGCCCTGATCATATATGCTGCCGAGCTGACTGACAACAGTCTCGCGGCATCGGTCCATATTTGTACCGGAGAGCCACACTCGGGAGACTTTCTTTTGGGGGTCGGCCTGCTGCAGCATGTCGGCCCAGGCTTTAGCGCGCGCCGCGTTGGTGCTTTTCTCGTGCGCCACCACCACAAAACTATCCACCATATTCATCGGATACGGTACTGCTGGCGGCAGTTCCATGAATGCTAAAAATCTATCCCCTTATTGGCCAGAAACTTATCATCGTAATGGTGTTTGATTTTCGTCATATTTGTGGCGATATCTACAAATGACAGCAATTCTTCCGGGAAGTCGCGGCCGGTAATGCACAGGCTGGTGCCGGGTGCGCGGCTGGTAATCAGTTTTTTAAGCTGTGCTTTGGTAAGCAGCCCGTCGTGAACGGCATTGCTTAGCTCGTCGCAGATAACCAGCTGATAGGCGCCTGACGTTGCGCACTTCAGGGCTTCTTTATAGGTCTCGGCAGCCGCCTGCTTGTGCTGCTCTGGCGTGACAAACTCAGCGCTCAGTTCACCAGCGTTATAAAACCCCTTGCCACCTTTAAAAAAATGCAGCTGGTCGGCGAATAACGGCATGATGTCACGGATAAATACATGCTCGCCCACGCCCCAGTGTTTAATAAACTGTACAAAGGCAACGTTCCACCGATTGCCCAAAGCCCGCACTAACAGGCCCAGGCCGGCACTGGTTTTACCCTTGCTTTCGCCGGTATACACTACTACCACCGACTCTTTGGTTTTGTAATCCTCGAACGCCATACCAACTATATAGTATGCACTAAAACAGTTATTTCACGAGTGGTTTCTCCTGCTTTGCCATTCTACAGAGTCTTGCCTTGGAGACCTAGGGCTCTGATAATGCGGCGCAGGCCTTTATAAAATTCTGTGTAACCTGAGTCGAGCGCTTTTACTCGTTCATAGAGGCTGGGCTGCACGGTATCAACGCGCTCTTCCAGATCGTACAAGTCTCCAAACTTTTGTGTAGCAGCTGCGTGATCCATTTGAGCGCGCAGACCGGGCAGCGCATGCTCCTCTAATAAGTCGATAGCGTAGGCTGCTATGCTTGCCGGTCCGAAGCACATCCCATGTGGCTCACCCCTGTCTGCATTTACTGCCTCAGCGTATCTCCAGGGTATCGCTACGCGTTTGGTGTCTTGTGCAATGTAAGGAACTCCCATACCTTCATCTGTCATGGTCAGCTGCACGCCGCTAATGTCTACATCTCCCTTGCGGCCTGGTAAGAGAGCGGCCATACCGAGTTCTTGCATGATCTGTACTCGGGCAGCATCCGTCCGGCCTTCATCCCAAAACAGACCCTTTACTTCGGCACCGGGCGAGAATATGTCCTCAGGCGGTTCGGCTAAACCCGTAGCTTCCATAGTAGCCACTTGGAAGTACTTGCCGTTTTCGCCTCGTACAATACTCGAACGAGGCAGTAACGCGGCTGCGTGTCTCTTAACCGGCCGGGTGGCAATTTTCAAATAAGCTGGATCCTTGGCGTGTATGATCTCGTGGATGCCATCAGAGAGCAGATAGCCCGGCCCATAGTCACGCAGCAATTCCGGGTTGGGATAGATCAAGACATGGCCGCGTCGTACCTCTGCGCTGCACCTGCCGCCTATGTCATATCCACGCATTTTGCGCCCCAGCTGATCTTTTTGCTTTTCGGGCAGTATTGTTATTGGCGGATCGATATCATATTTATCCGCGGCGACCGCGCGAATAATATGCAGTTCGGATGGATATAGGTCGTTTTGGTTCGGGCGCTTGGCA
>JARIHB010000179.1 GCA_029288515.1 Candidatus Saccharimonadota bacterium
CATTACTGACAAGACCAAAAACTATAGGCACACTAAAACCAGTCAAAAGAAAAATCGCTTGCTGGCGGGTATGGCCTCTGGTCTTGCGATACGCATCAATAAAGTTTTTGGCGATCAGGCCCAAAAAGACAGCTATTGCAAGAATATAAATAGCTATTAACGGACCAACGGAGAATCGCAGTTCCCCGCCCTCACTGTCCACCACACCTGCAACGCTATTCGTCATACTCAGAACGCTTACTAATACAGCCACGCCGAGCAGCGTACGCACCGTTCTTTTGCTCCAATGTACTTGGCGAGGAAAAAGTGCAGAGAACCATAGGGACGTCGCTATGGCAAGAAAGGCAAATAAAAAAGCGCTCCGGTTAAAAATACCATTTACGAGAAGACCATAAGATGAAACGCCCGTAATGTAGTTACTAACCGCCCAAAGGCTGATAAAGAGGCTGTCGAGGAAAAAGACAATGCTTACTCTTTTACGCGGATTGCGCAATAAAACAAGCAAACCAAGAGAAAGGTTTACAAAACAGGTTACAATAAGCGTGATCAGGCCTGACACTACTTTTATAGTACTGTATGCAGACCACTATTCTCAAATAAGCTTTAGCGACAGAGCTTCTTCGGGAAGTTTTACCCTATCAACAACGCCCTTACCGGTTATCACACTCTTACAGACGGAGAAAATACCCAGACGCTTTGCAGCTTCACGAAACCGTGGGCTCGACTCCTGACCTATATAACTATTATAGGTGTATGCTAGCACATCGCGTATGCGCTGGATGCTACGGCGGTAAGCGTTGTACTTAGCCGCAACTGCAGGAGCGAATTGGTCAAACTTACCATACATAGCGTAAGTCTCAGGTGAACCGCAGTATTCAAAAGGCGTATCATATCCGTGCATCGGCTCAAATGGGGCACCTATGGCATCAAGCACACGCCATGCCTTGCTGTCGATCATTGATACTGCGTGCTCCCACCCTTCCTGTAATCCAACACGCACAAGCATGCCTTCCAACATCGCCATAACGCTGGTGCCTTCAATAGCCTTGGCGCGATATGGCGGATCTATAGCTACGGTCAAAATATCTACAATCTTTTCATGACGCATATGATGATACGAACGTATTTCATCAACAGTGTATGGGATACGCCCTGCGGCATCCCGTAAAGACAAATATGGTGGTTGATCCAATACACTCATGACGCCCACAACTCTAGGCTGCTCGTCTTTTTGCTGATCACCTAGGTCTAATACTGTTAAGAAACGACGTCCACGTTCATCAGCCTCTCTATATGTCTCTTCCATCCACCTAGCGTCGTTAGTGGCAAAAGCATCTTTAAATACTTCACATTCACGAGTACGAGCAGCATTAGTTATGTCACCATCTTCGTCGCCTATGGCTACACCAATAAAACGGAACCCCTGGGGAACATCATGAGATGATACATATTCTTGAATAGCAACGCTGGATTCCGCAGGGTTTAGATCATATCGAGGTTGCACCAAACCACGCTCACCTTCGGGACCGGGGTGAGCTTCTAACGGCGCGATACTCATATTCAAAACTCCCTAGAAACTATTTCTTTTGTTTTGAAATATTTTTTTGTAAATTCAAGGGCAACTTTGGGATCAAACTCTTTACAGGTGTAAACGTCTACACTGAAGAACAATAGTGGAGTTTCCCAAGCGTAAAAATGAGCGCCAGACGTTTCCCAGTGGATCCAACCAGCCCAGCCATATTTATCGCTGCAATGAGTAACTGGGTCCAGTACTGTGTCCATGCCTAACAAGGGTGATAATTTGGAGAGATAATCTTTAATATGGTTATCCGTGATAACAAATTCAGGATAACCTTCGATGACAAGGCGTTGCCTATATACCGTAGGGGCAAGGTCTTTATAATCTGTCATAAGTCCTCTTTAATGACAAAAACCGACACAAGCCTTTCAGCTTAGTGTCGGTTTGGTCTTGTAATTCACTATCACTCTTTCGAGGATAATCTTATGTTAGCATTAATGACACAAAAGGTCAATATATGCAAACGTGATTTCCATCACATCACACCGGGTCGATACTATATTTGCGGAAAAAGTTGGTTGGACCGAGCGTAAGCATAAACATACGAAGCCCCAAAAGACCATAATCCGCGTTCAGATTGACTGTCGTCACATTGTCTTCTACTAAATATTTAGCAAGGAGATATGACAACAGCTCATAGCCTAGTTCTTTCTTATGTGTTGCTTTAAGTGAGTATACCACCGCCGTATCCCTGACCGGTTTGTGGTAGATACAGTAACCATATAGGTGATCTTCTACATACATACCTACAGCTTTTATATCCAAATTTTGAGCATGGGCAATAAGGAAGGAGGTAGCCTCGCGTTCAAGGTTTCCGTAATTATTTATATTTCTCGACTGCCATTTATCAAGCTGTTCCAAAAGTAAAAACCTATTGGCATCGGTATTCAGGTTAATGGG
This sequence comes from Candidatus Saccharimonadota bacterium, assembly GCA_029288515.1. GTDB lineage: Bacteria > Patescibacteriota > Saccharimonadia > Saccharimonadales > UBA4665 > PMNU01. Next base: position 2,480 of record JARIHB010000179.1, read on the forward strand.
TGTGGTATAAATACGCTGCCCATTTATCGCCTTCAGTCTTTTTTCAGCCCTCTTACGCCAGATGGAGCGCATGTTGGCAAGAGGGTAAAAGTTTGCTGGATCGACAAGATATTCATGATAGTTACGCTGTTCTTTGCAGGTAAACATATTCGGGTGTTGTATGTTTGCAATTACAAATTCAGGCACATTTACAACGCGAGGCCTTTCACGTCTCTGTTTTTGATAGTCAAAGATAATGCAAAGTGACTCATCTATATTTTGCGTGCCTATGAGAGACAATCCTGTAATATTTTCGTCTCCAGCAAGCCAATAAGGCAAAACTAAATTGCCACTTAAAAGTGCCACTTTAGCATTATTAACATCCTCCCACCAGGCCAACACACTCGGAAAGGCTATATCACTAATGGGTGGGTAGTCTTTGATAAGCCGTTCATACTCTCTCTTATCCTCAAGGGTCAATTTTGAAAATTCGGGGAATGTCTTGAACACGGTACGCGCCTCTTTCGGAACCTCTTATGGCAATTTTCTTGCTGCTGGTGTCATTTTTATGGTACTACTGTATTTAACGCTTTTCTTTCAAGGCATACTACTCTAATATAGAAAAACGGAAAAAATTTAATAAAAAGTTAATGATTATGCCATCATCCCAAATAAAAGCTATTGTGGTGGAAGACGACAGCGATTTGCAGTACTTGTATAAAACTAAGCTCCAGCACGAAGGTTTTGAGGTGGCAGTAGCCAATAATGGGGCGGAGGGGCTGACGGTCATCGAGCAAATGCGGCCGCATATCATACTGCTGGACCTGCTCATGCCGCACATGAGCGGCGCAGAAATGCTGGCCCACCTACGAGCGGAGCGGTGGGGCAGCGAGGTCCGTGTGATCGTGCTGACCAACATTAGTAGAGATGAAGCGCCGGCGGCGCTTCGTTTTTTGCGGGTAGACCGTTACATCGTTAAGGCGCACCATACACCGGCTCAGGTTGTGCGGATCGTACGCGAGGTATTAAACGAGCGGTCACCATAGCCAGCGGCCAACGTTTGAAAGGGTGGTACACTAAAAATACGAAAGAGGGTAGCCATGAGTAAAGTAGCAATCATTGAGGACGACGCAGCAATCTCACAGATGTACCGCATTAAATTCGAAGCGGAGAATTATGAAGTTGAAACCGCCGAGAACGGCAAGCTCGGCCTGGAGCTTGCCAAAGAGATGAAGCCCGATATTATCCTTCTCGACCTCATGATGCCGGTTATGACCGGCGAAGAAATGCTCACCCGTCTGCGCAAGACCGACTGGGGCAAAAACATTAAGGTTATTGTCCTTACCAATCGCGGCGAACAGGAAATACCCCCGGAAGTAAAACGGCTGGGCGTGGATGCCATTATTCTGAAAGCGGCTATGACTCCGCGCCAGGTTGCCGAACTGGTAAAAACAAAGCTTAGCGAAAAATAGCCTGATCTGTACAATAGAGCGTATGAAAGTAGCTATTATCAGTTACGGCATTGAGGGGCAGGCCGCGTTCGCCTACTGGCAGGCCCGGGGTGCCGATATAACCATTTGTCATCAAAATCCGGCCCGGCCGATGCCCGAAGGCGTGCCGACACAGCTTGGCGAGGACGCCTATTTAGATCTGTCTCTTATACACATCTGACGCTGCCGACGATAAGGCTCGTGTAGAT
>JARIHB010000037.1 GCA_029288515.1 Candidatus Saccharimonadota bacterium
CCTTATCGTCGGCAGCGTCAGATGTGTATAAGAGACAGGTTCGGACGCTTTATAAAAATCAAACGTATAATCGTAGGCGCCGTTGCGGATAGCTTTCGGCCCCAACTGCGACAGGTTGCGTGCCGCCAGCCACACACCCGCCACCACAGCGAGCAATATAACTACCGGTATGCCCAAAAACAGCAGACGATGTATGCGCGCTAAGCGTATACTGTTGGCTACGCCTACAGTATTGGCCGACACCCCTACTGGCATATGCGTAGCGCCGGGTGGTAGCGGGCGCAGCAAACCGGGCGAAGGCTGTTGCTCACCGACGTGTACGGGGCGCACAATTATTGGTCCTTGCTGCTCTTGCATCTTCTTGTTAATGATACCAAAATGCCGGCCCGGGGACGACTAGCGGTATTCTGGGTTTTCGAAATCAAATCGGGCGCCAGCGTCCCACTTGGCACGCTGGTTGCCGTAGGCCGGCATACCGCCGGCGTCCTGCAGCATTTTTGCTATATGCATGAGATTCCAGGTCATAAAGGTAGTGTTGCGGTTGGTGAAATCATTCTTCGGCCCGCCCGAACCCGGGTCTAAATAGCTGGGCCCCGGCCCGATTTCACCGATCCATCCGGCGTCAGCCTGCGGCGGAATTACATAACCTACATGCTGCAAGCTATACAGAACATTCATCGCACAGTGTTTTACGCCGTCCTCGTTACCTGTAATCAAACAGCCGCCTGCCTTACCATAGTACGCGTACTGGCCCTGCTTGTTCAGCAAGGACGAATTACCATACAGCCGCTCAATGATCTTCTTCGTTATCGAACTGTTGTCTCCGAGCCATATCGGGCCGGCGATAATCAAAATGTTGGCCGCCTCAACCTTCTTGTAGATCTCCGGCCACTCATCGGTTTTCCATCCGTGCTCGCGCATGTCGGGATACACGCCAGTGGCAATATCGTGGTCAATCGCGCGTATTACTTCCACCGATACGCCATGTTTCTCCATAATGCCGCGGCTGATATCTATCAGCCCTTCGGTATTGCTCTTTTCCGGGCCTTTTTTCAGCGTGCAGTTACATACGAGCGCTCGTAAACTGCTAAAATCCCATGCCTGTGCAGCCATCTCTGTCCCCCATTATCTCCAGCCATTGTACTGCTGAGTGTCGTCTTAAGCCAGCAGTGCCGTGGTGTCGGCTGGCAATGTGGCCTTAATATCTTCTATTTCGTCTTCGGTAAGAGTGTCTTCTAGGGCCGCCCAGGCCGTTTTGATTTGCTTTACAGCATAACGTTTGTCAATGCCTTGCAAGTCTATACGATGTTCTAATATCTCTTCTGACGATTGCTCGTCGTCAGAAGCAGCATAGAGCACCACTTCCTCCAGCTCCTCAGGCAGCTCGCTCGCCAAACGCTGGCGCAATCGTTCAGGCAGTTGGACGGCCAGGATCTCTACCAGCAGATGTAGTGCCTCCTGGGACTCAGCGTCGGAAAAGCCGGAGTACTCCTGCACCTTCCTTACAAGTTCCCGGTACAACATACACACCCCCTTTTCTTACTATGCCCACGTAGTATGCACGCCGCCGCCCGCTGCTGAAGTAAATAATTTCACATGCTTGATGTTACCTAAACCGTACAAAACAAAAAGACCTCGTATGAGGTCTTAAAGCATATATGGTGGAGCTGGCGGAGCACTGCCCTCCGCGTCCGTCAGTTTATGAATTGGATCTATCCTACAGGCGTAGACTGTTTAGAAGTCTTGACGAACGCCGGTTAAACAGCCAAAACGGCATTTGTCGCAGTCCAAAAGCTTACCAAACACTATGGACAGGAGTGCTTGCGCATCCAGATGATATGAAACGCGAAACCACTATCTGGCGTCACGGTCAGGCGTTGCTGTAGTAATTAAGCTACAGCCGATGCAACGCTCATGTTCAGCTTGCTGCGCTCAAAGAGAGCAACTACCTTATCGTAAGCGTCACTAACAGTATTTTTGCCAACTGTAAATGGTTTGCCTATAACGCTGACAAGCGACCTGCTGATCCAACCGATAAAGTCCAACGTCGAGCTTAAGTCAGCCCCACATACAAAGTATTATACCATAAACAACATACTATTTACAGATGTATACCGTTACCTAGTTGTCGAAGGTATGGTCACAGGCAAACGGCTTGCCGGGCACGCAAGTATTTTTGTGAATGAGCGTCAGGCTTTCGATAAGCTGTTGCTGTTGCTTGTCACTCAGCCCCTCCAGGATCGGTCCATGGTACAGCTCAAGCACATCGGTGGCGGCGTCGGTCATTTTGTTACCCCGGGCGGTTAGGACGGTGATGTGTTCACGCCGGCTCTTAGGGTTTACCTTGATGGTCATCATGCCCTTCTCACACAATAGCTTAATTTGGCGGCTAACGCTGGCTTCAGTTTGGCCTAGACATTCGGCCAGTTTACGCTGCTGCACATTGGGACTCTTTTGCATCATCAATAGCAAGCGATACTGCGACATGCCAATTCCTAGGCGTTCCTGCAGTACTTGGTCGGACTGCCGGGAGAGAATACTCGCCGTATGTTGTAGTAGATAGCCGATTTTTATAACTTGCCCCATAGTTATGTCATCCTTGCCGTAGCAGCGTAGGCGAAAACACTTAACACGTCAAGCATTTGTCGCATCGGCCACATATTATCGTTTTAAAATAAATGAGTATTTACTCACATTTTAGCAGTACTGTACGCGTTGTACAAGGCAAACCACTGTGCTAACGACAGGTCTTGCGCGCGGGTGGTGGACACTATTCCGCCCCGCCCGAGGAGTGCCGTTGTATCCTGGCGGCCAAGCCGCAAGCCACCGCTCAAGGAGTTAAGCAGTGTTTTACGCCGCTGCGAGAAGCCAGCCTTTACTATACGGAAGAATACTTTGATGTCTACGCCAGGAAATAGAGGCGTCTCGCGGTATCGAAGCTGCAATATCTGCGAATCCACCTTGGGCGGCGGTGTAAACAATTCGGCTGGCACCAGAGCACCCAACGAGGCCTCGGCATAGAATTGCACGGCCACACTCAGCAAGCTCATATCGCCCGGCGCAGCACACACTCGCTCGGCGACTTCCTTTTGTACCAACAACGCGGCCTGGCTGAAATGATTCGGTGCTTCACAGAGTACACGCAACAAGTTACTTGTAAGGTAATATGGAATATTAGCCGCTACTTTATACCCCGGTGGTAATGCGGATAGATCGAACTGCAGGATATCCTGCTGTACAACCCGCAGGTTGGCGGCCGGCACGCGCATCGGCAGTTCATGGGCCAGGTTAGCATCAAACTCAACAGCAATTACCTGCCTGGCCCGCGCCGTAAGCTTGGCTGTCAGCGCGCCAGGACCAGGGCCGATTTCGAGCACAATGTCATTGGGGCCAATACTGGCAGCCGTAAGCATGGCATCTAGGCTGTCGTCATCGTGCAACCAATGTTGGCCAAGTGATTTTTTAGTGGGTGGCGTATGCATTACTACGTATATTACCAGCTATGGTAGGTAACCCAGTGATTATACGCGCCAGCCCAACCCCCGTACCGCGATGCATAACCGGTAGCCCAGCGTAGCTGCGTGACCGGGTTAGTTTGCCAGTCGCCGCCGGCCGAAGCCATCTTGATGGCCGGTGTTGACTGCACGAGGCCGTAGCCATACCCGCTGCTGGGAGGATGTATTTCCTGATATGAAGGCGGGCAATACCCGGCCTGACCCTGCCACTTAGTAGGGCACCACCCAGACTCACGGCTGACGATGTAATCAACGTACGGGTAATCAGAAGAGCTGATGCCTGCAGCCTGCATAACGGCGAGCTTGTCGGAGCTGGCGTTAAAGTTTTTACCTTTGGCGATAATACGGGTCGTCGGCTGCACCGTTATAACTTCCTGTATCACCTTACGGCCCACCTCCTTACCGTTCTCTAACTGCAATTGATAGGTGACGAGTTTCTTGCCCGGAGATCCTTCCTGGCGGGTAGCTATGGCGCCGAATGTCAGACTGTTGTCTTCTATTGTTTGCGTCTCCATGGGGATTTCCAGCTCCTGGGTGGCGATTTGCGTACCCTTGCGCAACACAAATATCTGTTGGCCGGCAGTCAGTGGCGTTTTAAGCGATGGCTGGACGCTGTCGTTGGGCTGTAGCTTTAGACCGCGCTCTTTCAGCAGCGCGCCAACAGTCGTAGCGTGGGTGCGCATCTGCACTGGTGTGCCGTATACATTCACGTTTACCGCAGTCGCCCGCTGGATGACCACCCGCTGGCCAATTGACGCTTCAGTAAGGAAGTTGTCGGCCGGCAGCAGTGCCAGGTTGTCTTCGGGATATACATCGATACCTGCTTGTTTTACAATGCTGCGCGGCGTAGAGGCGGCCGAATAGGCAAATGTTTTGCGGTTGCCGTCCACAATGGTAACCGGTACTGCCCGGTAGACGTTGATGCGGAAGTTGTCGGTCACTACCTCGGTATCGGCATCAGGCTCGACCACATCGCCCTGATGGAGTACGATATCAGCTTTCTTCAGTACGTCGCCTACGGTGTGGGCGCGTGTAGGCAGCGTCTGTTCCTGCTTGTCGTGGCTGATAATAACAATGTGCGTGTCGGTTTGACGCAGCTTGGGCGCGCCGCCACTAAAGACAATTATGCCAACGACGGTCAACAGTACAATAAATAGCCCCGTAACTGCCGGTATTGCTACCACAGGGTGTTTGCTCAACCGGCGGATACGATGCACACTTTTGGTAATGGCACGTGATGGCACTACCTTTGTAATAACGTGTTTTACAGCCTTCATACGCAATGCATATCCACACAGATAGCGTCCGCTACTGTCTGGAACTATCACTTATTGTAACAAACGCGTGTGGGCCCGTACGAGCCGGAGACTGCGGATGGCGTCATCGGTTGCGTTGCGCGGCGTGAACTGGTCGGCGGATAGCCACTCCAGGGCAGCAACTTCGTACCATTGCCGGCGCAGCGACGCTGGTGCCGGCAGACTGCACACGAACACATGAAACGTAAAACGCTGGCCGTATTGACGGTAGCGCTCTGGCCCCACATACTCCAGCTGATCGGCGGCCAAACAAATGCCCGTTTCTTCGCGTAGTTCGCGTAACGCGCCATCAAGCGGTGGTTCGTCGCGGTGCAGGCCACCGCCCGGCAGGCTCCAGCGGCCAGTGCCAATCCACTGCTGCATAGCAAGTACTTTGCCATCATGTACTAACACGACTCGTGTACGGTCGCCTAATCGGAAATATACCTGGTAGAGCGGCCAGGCCAACCAGTACGCCACTATACCAAACACCCGTCCGATACTCATAGCTTTTTAAGGGGCGCAAACGAGATATTCAGCTTCTTGGCGCCCTTGCCCTTGAAATAGATAGTTGCATTGTCGCCCTCAACTTCTACTACCGTGCCCGTTCCGAACACTTCGTGACGTACGCTGTCCCCTTCGGTGAGTTCCGGCACGTAGCGCGGCTCACCGTCATCTACAACAGTTGTAGTCAAGTCTTCGGCGGCGTTGCCAAATCCGCCCGGCGTAAAACTATAGGGATTGTCGGCCGGCTGGAACTGCGCATCAATCTCACTCAGGAAACGGGATGGAGGGTTGTGCTGGGCGCCACCGTAGAGCATGCGGCTGGTAGCGTATATCATATAGAGTTCTTCACGGGCCCGCGTCATGCCTACATAGCACAGGCGGCGTTCCTCCTCCATTTCAAACTGGTCGTACAGGGCCCGCGAATGGGGGAAGATAGTCTCCTCCATGCCCACCATAAAGACGCACGGGAACTCTAATCCTTTGGCTGCGTGCAGTGTCATGAGCGTGACGGCATTGCCGTCGAAGTCCGCTTGATCTATGTCGCTCACCAGCGCCACTTCTTCCAGAAAGGCCGCGAGGCCCATGTCATGATACTCTTGGGCTACGCCAATCAATTCTTTGACGTTTTCTTGGCGAGATTCGCCCTGCGGGGTGCCGTCATCAAGCAACTTCAGATAATCTATACGCCGGATAAGACTATCAATGATGTCAGCCGGCGGCGCCACGTCGATCAGATCGCGCAGCCGCTCAAGCATTTCGGCCATATCCACCAGCCCTTTTTTAGCTCGCGGCGTTACTGTGCCGCACATGCTAGCCTTGGCCAACGCCTCACGCAGCGTAAAACCATTACCGGTCATCCATTCATAAAAATTCTGCAGGCTTTTTGTGCCGATACCCCGGGCCGGTATGTTGACGACGCGCGCAAAGCTCACTCGGTCCTCAGGCTGATATATCAGCCGCAAATAGGCCATCACATCTTTAATCTCTTTGCGATCATAAAAACGCTGGCCACCTACAATGCGGTATGGTATCCCGTAATGGATAAATGTCTCTTCCACAGACCGGCTTTGGGCATTGGTACGGTACAGTACGGCATAGTGACTAAACTTACGCGCACTCGCATCAAGGGCGTTACGTATACGGCGTACAATTGCCTCGCCTTCAGCTCGTTCGCTGTTCACTTGCAGCATTTGCACCGGCAGCCCCATGCCCGCTTCAGTCCATAGCTCTTTGTCGCTACGCTGCTGGTTTTTAGTGATAATCTTGTGGGCAGCGTCCAGGATAGCCTTGGTACTGCGATAATTCTGCTCCAATTTAATAACGGTACACTTCGGGTAATCGTGTTCGAAGTTCAGGATGTTACGGAAGTCCGCGCCCCTCCACGAGTAAATCGATTGCCAATCGTCGCCAACTACTGCAATATTTTTGCTATCATTCGTCAATAGCTTAACCAATTTGTATTGAGCGGCGTTCGTATCCTGATACTCGTCGATCATGATGTACTTGAACTGCGTCTGCCACTTAGTTCGTACCTCTGGTTGCGTCTGCAACAAATGCACGGTGCGGTTTATAAGGTCGTCGAAGTCAAGAGCAGCCGCCTCGCGCAGTGCTTTCTGGTAAAGAGGATATACCTGCGCAGCCGCCCGCTGAGCTGGTGACGAACCGGGCATATTTGCAAACTCCTCAGGCGATGTCATATCGTTTTTAGCACTGCTGATAATACCGCTCAGCACCCTGGCCGGAAAGCTTTTTTCGTCTATCATCAGCTGCTTGCTGGCGGTCTTGACGGCTGCCTGGCGGTCGGATTCATCAAAGATGACAAACGAACGCGGTATGCCGATATATTCGCCATCCCGTCGAAGGAGGCGTACACAAATACCATGAAACGTACCCATATATGGCATAAAGCCGCGATCGGCAGCATTTTTGCCCAACAGTAACGCTACACGCTCACGCATTTCCTTGGCCGCCTTATTAGTAAACGTTACGGCCAGTATATTAAACGGCGTTGCCTGGCCGCTGGCAATAATGTGAGCAATACGATGAGTGAGTGTTTTTGTCTTTCCAGAGCCGGCGCCAGCCTGAATAAGCAGCGGGCCCTCGGTTGTCTCAACGGCACGGCGCTGCTCGGGGTTCAGGCCAGTTAACAAGTCCTCTGTGTGCATCAGCGGGTATTGTAACAAATAACCCTCATGGTTACTGTTGTAATGTAGGCCTACATGCTATAGCCGGAGCGGGCGGTGTTCAGCACGGCACTGGCAAAACCTTCCGCACTGGCCGCCGCTGGGTCTTGATGACTGAAGTACACGCGCTGTTCAAGGTCGTTCTCTTTTACAACGTCAACGATCTCATGAAAAAAACGATTGGTGCGAGTGGCCGTAGGCAGTATAAGCTTATAGTTATGCGGCAAATAAAAGAGAGAGTAGATGGCTTCCAGAACGCCGTTGTCCGGCTTCAACGCCGGCCCCACGATAAAATAGTCCGTTGTATGCGTTGCTACCCTTATTGCCATATCACCCTCTTTCCGGGATTACCCTTTTACTATATAATAAACGCTTGATCCTGATGGTTTTCGTACCATCGTAGGTAATGTGGCGATCCATAATAAGATATGAGTGCCCTATTGGGCTTCGTATATTTTGTGTAACATACGGCCACATCTCATACAATGATACGGACGATAATAGGAACATGTCAATGTGATTTTAACGGCTGTTTGTTCTATACTTACGGTGGCACCAAAGATGAGAGGCGATGAAATACTTCAAGAATACCGAGCTAGCAAAACTATATAACGTATCAGAAAAATCTGTGCGGAACTGGATCGACGCAGCGCAGGGCGGCAAGCTCGACCTCCAACTACAGACCGTCAATGGCAAGGACTATATCGCAAACACCACCAAAAACGCTGTCCTCGTAACCGAGCTGGCTAATAAAGGCCGCAAATACAAAAACTCACGCGGCGTAAAAAAACTGCATCCTAAAAAGGCATTCTACGAATTATATAACGAGCGCCAAATCATCGACATTATTTCGAATCTCACCGTCCACCACGAATCGCCCCTTCAATACACATACGTCGACGGCGGCGCCGATGACTGGAATAAATACGCCAGCCGCCTGCTAAACGAGCCGGCGCCCAATATGTTAAAACGCAGTATCGAACTTATTGATGCCGTCGCTGCCAGTGTTGATAAATTACTGGAAAAATACGACAAGATAAACGTCATCGATCTTGGCCCCGGCGCCGGCGACCTGG